>JAZKZP010000011.1:0-72776 GCA_045612715.1 Eubacteriales bacterium | reverse complement strand
AGCTTGATTTCGGTGAGCTTACTCCCGAAGAGAGAAGGCAGGTTAAGGAGCAAATATCCTACTACAAGGCTCACCGACACACCTTCCAGTACGGCAGACTTAAAAAAGTAAAACTTAAAAATCCTGGACAAATTTCCTGGCAGATTAATGATGAAAAGAAAAATTTTGCAGCGATTTATCAAAAATGCAAGGAATCCTGTCCCGGCCGTGACAGGCTTGACGTTCCTGGTCTTGACCATGAAAAGATTTACACGGTGGAGTCGAGAGAGCAATTCCTTCGCATCTCTAGATTTGGAGGACTTATCAAGCACATCACCCCAATTTATCTTAAGCCTGACGGATTTATTCTTCGAACAGTTAATAAATATTTTGCTATGAAGGACGGTCAGGAAAGCTATACGGTCTCAGGCGCAGAGCTTTCTGAGGGAATCAACCTTGCCATGCAGTATGAGGGAAGCGGCTATGATTCGAACCTTCGTATTCTTGGCGATTTCGGCTCAAGTCTTTATTTAATAAAGGAGAAAGAAAATGGATAAACAAATAAGACGCAACAAAATATGCTTCGGCCTTGGTACTATAGGTCGTGACGCGCTTTACTCGCTTGTAAGCATGTATCTTTTGGTTCACCTTACCGACGTAGTTACATTTTCGGATAAGGGCCTTGCCGCAGTTGGCGTGCTTTTAACATGCTTCGGTGTATTTGATGCTATTATTGACCCCTTTGTCGGTGCAATAGTTGATAATACCAAAACAAAATGGGGTAAATTTAAGCCCTGGATTCTTATCGGTATGATTGGCACTGCTGTTCTTACCGTATTAATGTTCCACAACTTTGATATGGACGAAACATCACATATCATTCTTCTTGCAGTAACTTACCTTCTTTTCAGCATTTTCTTCTCACTTAACGATATTTCCTATTGGTCACTTATGCCTGCGATTTCCAAAGATCAAACTGTACGTGAAAGCGTTGGTGCATTTGCAAGAATCTGCGCAAACGTTGGTATGTTCGCTATGGTACTTATCTATCTTAACGTTCCAAGTTTCTTTAGTGGACTTGGTCTTAATGACCGTGACAGCTACTTCATTTTTGCAATTATTATTGCAATTATTATGATGATTTTCCAAAGCATTACACTTTTCGGTGTTAAAGAAGATAGAACTCAGCTTGAAAAGACAGAGCGCACAACTATTAAGGATCTTTTCCGTGCACTTTTCAAGAACGATCAGCTTCTTGTAACTGCAGTTTCTATGGCTCTCTTTATGATTGGCTATTGTACAACAACAGGTTTTGGTACATATTATTTCAAGTACGCATATAAGAACGAAGATATGTATATGATCTTCGCAGCTGTTCTTGCTGTTGCTCAGCTCACAGCTCTCTCTGTATTCCCTCTTTTCAGAAAGAAATTCACAAGAAAGCAACTTTATACCGGCTCAATGATAGCTGTAACCATCTCCTATATCATCTTCTTCCTTTCATTCGAGTGGTTGCCTCTTATCGTTATCGCAGGTCTTGGACTTTTCTTTGCACAGGCATTCATTCAGCTTCTCATGCTCCTCTTCCTTGCAGATGCAGTTGAATACGGCGAATGGAAGCTCGGCAAGAGAAACGAAGCAGCCAGCTTTGCAGTTCAGCCCTTTATCAATCAGTTTGGTGGTGCAGTAAGTAAGGGTATCGTATCCTTTACACTCATTATCTCAGGTATAAATGCTATTGCACAATCTCTTACTGGCGATAAGATTCTTGACGCAGAATATATTATGAACAACACCGAAGATTCTTCAGTATGGATTATGAAAATCTCTATGATGATTCTTCCACTTATTTGCATTCTTATTGGTTTCTTCCTCTATCAAAAGAAATTCAAAATTGATGAAGAAATGTATGCAAAAATTTGCAAAGAGCTTGAAGAAAAAAATAAATAATACAAAAAAGCCCTCGGCATTGCCGAGGTCTTAAATTTTTTATTAGATAACTATAAATGCACAAGAGCCGGGAGCTACAGAAATTGTTCCGCTAACCTTTTCCCCTTCAAGTGAAGGAAGCTCGTCATTTTCGCCGAGAACAAGAGGTCTGCCATTAAGATACATAACCTTATTTCTCATATTGCCATTACCGGAAAGCTCATAGAGTGTAGCTTCGCTTGGCAATTCAACAGTTGTCGCATCAGTAAGTGAGTTATTGATGAGAAGGTAGCTATAACCCTCTTTGCCATCCTTTCTGCTATGGCAGTAAAGATGTGCACCCTCAACATTAGGATTGCTACAAGCATACGCTGTGTTGCCCATAAGACGTGTCCAAAGAAGAACTGCGAAATAGTTGGGGCGAGGATCAAAAGTTGAGTGCTGAAGGAAGCCGTAGTCACTGGAAGCAAGTGTATTATGGAAAATAACACCATTTGTGAGTGTGCAGAAACTACCAAGCTCGTTAAGTGTACGAAGAACATCAAGATAAGTTGATGCCCAAGTGTCACCACCGCCACCTGCGTCACCTGATTCGGTTACCCACATTTCAGCACCAGGAACATACTGATCTCTAACGGGAATATTCATATAGCAGATACCAGGTGCAACCTGAAGATATGCATCTGTGTGAGCTGCTTCTGCAGGCCAATGTCCTGTTGGCATCATTGCTGCAAGACGTTCTGAAATACCATTATAATAGTGATAGGAATAAACATCCATTTTCACCTGATGACCGCGAAGAAGGTCATGCGCTGTTCCCATTTTGAACATATTGCCCATACCTGCGCCCATTTTAGCCATGGGATTATCAGGAGTTTCATCGGTCAAACCTGTGTTACAAGGACCAACAACAAGACATTCGGGATAGTTCTCTCTTACCCAACCGTTGATAATATCCTGATCGCGAATAAAGTCAGGAAAATCGTATCCCACGGGGGCGCCAGATGTTTGAAGCATATTGGGCTCGTTCATAAATTCAAGAGCATCGATTGTACCGCCAAGCTCCTTAGTAAGCGCAAAGAGCTTTTCAATTTGTGCAAGTTTGATAGGACCATTATTTTCATCATGGTCGCCTGCACAGTTAGAAACTGAAACAAGAAGCTTTGCGTCAACCGCTTTAACAAATCCAAGAATATTAGCCCACTGATCTCTTGTTAAAACCGACTGATAACCTTCAGGTGCAATGCCTCCTGTTGAGCCATCAAAATCATAATATGTTTTGGTTGCCCAAGTACCGCTTACGCGTACCCAAACAGGTCCAAATTCTTTTGCAAGCTTAATGAGCTTTTCGTTAGTAGTGTCAATGGGAGGATAATACTGCATAAGGCCTGCCATCGCTGTGTGATTAGAAAAACCGCCCTCAAGTTTAGGAAATTCTTCAGTACCAGCAATCTGACCTTCAGTATATGCCTTCCAGAAAGTTCCACCAGTAACTTCAGTCATTTCAACATTGTATGACATAAGTCGTGGATTGATTTGTCTGATTTCCTGCAAATTGGCAGGATCAAATTTTAAATGATGTGCCATAGATTTCTCCTTAATAGATTTTACAAATTTATTTTATCATATTTATAGATTTTTATCAATAACAAATTTGTAAATATTTTTGAAATTAAACAAAAATAAGAAAAAGCAGAACAAACACAAGTTTGTTCTGCTTTTTCTGGTCTAAGTGACAGGACTTGAACCTGCGGCACACTACCGTGAACCCCCAAAGCTCATAAATATCGCTTTGGGGAACCCCGGACCACCCCTCTGCGCTTTGCGCAGGGCGTGTTCTCGGACACAAGCTCAAATCTTTTACATAAATGAAAATAAAGCCGAACGGACATTGTCCATTCGGCTTTATTTGGTCTAAGTGACAGGACTTGAACCTGCGGCCTCTACCACCCCAAGGTAGCGCTCTCCCAGCTGAGCTACACCTAGATTTTTTCGACTTGATAATAATACCACAAATTAGTAAAAAAGTCAATAGCTTTTTTGAATTTTTTAAAAAAATATTAAAAATTTTTAAAAAATAATAAAACTGAAAAATTTTATAAAATAGCAAATTAGAATACTTGATTGATTTATATTAAAATCGTATATTGTAGATTAATGTAATTTATAGTCGATTTAAACAAAAATAGCAGTCGTTTTATGTCATTTTTTCTACTTGCTATGAATTCCAACGAAAATTCAGGTAAATATTTGGCAATTTTGATAATTTACAAATCGGTATTTATGTGGTATAATATCTCTCGCAGTGAAACGCATGGGCCAATAAGCGTTTTCACTCAATTAAAGAAGCATAACAGTCACTTGTTTGCAGCGAAATATCAAGCTTATGGTATCAATCACGCACAATCAATTTCATGTTATGCTTTTTTATTTTATTATAAAACTGTTTTTTGTAAATATGAACAAATATAAAATACCGATGAGATCATAAAAAATCTCATCGGTATCTTTTTATTTACTACTCGCGCCAAAGTGCGTCTATCTCATCAATAGCACCTTGAATATATGTGGGCAATTTTAATTTAAATGCAGTGCCCTTCCAATCGTTTGACTTTTGAACTCGCGTCAAGATAACATTTTTAAGTTCTTCTACACTTTCATTTTGTTTGTGCACGGGTGAATCAATCACAATTTCTATAGGTTCGTTTGTAAGGGTAATTGTCATATCATCAACCTCAATGTCGCGGAATTTGATGCATAGTTCTCTTTCCTTGGGCAAAAGTCCGTGTGAATCTTGAGGCGGAGTTATAGTTAAACGCAAAGTATTTTCAGTTTCTTCAAGATCGAATTTCGTTATTGCGTATTCGCCATTTTGATAAGCCTTAGTTTCTCCATCATCTTCATATAATTCGTAACTGCCATTACCTCGCCAGATATGAATTTCAAGAGGTTGATCAAGTGAAAGGTCGTTGGTACGGTCATTTTTATACATCGGAATAATAGCGCCCTCGGGTGCAAGAATAGGAATAGAATCAAGGTCACGGTACATTTTTACAAATTTGCCACCTTGATATATTCTACCATTGAAAATATCAGTCCATCTACCCTCGGGCAACCAAACGTCAACACTTGACAAATTAAGTCGTTTATCTTGCGGTGTAGTAATTGGACAGACCATAAGCTGACCGCCGAAAATGTATTGATTTTTTACTTTGTATGCTTCAGGGGTATGATACCTATAATACATGGGCATACAAATGGGTTCACCTTGTGTATGAGTGCGATAATTTGCAGTATATAGATATGGTATGAGTTTATGACGAAGTCGAAGGAAGTTTTCGGAAATTTTATTTACTGTATAGCTCTTTTTCCAAGGCTCTTTGCCCATATATGGAGAGTTAGATGAATGTAGTCTGTTGATAGGACTAAATACACCATACTGCAACCAACGGAGATAAAGCTCGTCATCCTGTACACCATGCATATGACCACCAATATCATGGCTCCACCAAGTATATCCTGCATTTGAAGCTGAATTAGTAAAATAAGGCTGAAAATCAAGACTTTTCCAAGTTACTACCGTATCTCCCGAAAAGCCAAGTGGGTATCTATGACTGCCTAGTCCGGCATATCTTGAAAGTATAAGACCTCGTTTGTGTCCTTTATTTGCATCTTCTGTATGAAGGTGATTAAGTGCCCATAGTGGATCGAGTCCTGGAATTTTAGATTTTGTTCCCTGTTGCCAATCTATCCACCAAAAATCAACGCCTTCATTTTCAAGTGGATGATGAAGGCATTCAAAATAAGCCTTCATGAATTTTTTATCGGTAACGTCAAATGAAATTAACTCTTTCTTGGTAGGATCTTTATTTAGCTGCTTGCACATATTTTCATATGCATCTTCAAAAAATCTGACTCCTTGCGATGGATGAATATTCAGAGTAACTTTAAATCCCTTTTCATGAAGCCAATTTAAAAGCTCTTTATGATCGGGAAAAAGTTCAGTGTTCCAAGAATATCCCGTCCAACCGTGCATCATAGCATTGAATGCGGCTTCAGACACTGATTTAGGGTCACATTCACCTGCTTCTTTACCAAAGCGCTTTATCACATCGGTCCAATGCCAATCCATGTCAATGGTAGCAACGGTTATCGGAATTTCTCGATTTATAAATTCCTTCATCAGAGATCGATATTCTTCTTGCGTATATGCCTTATATCTGCTCCACCAGTTGCCGAGTGCATATTTGGGAATAAGGGGCACTTCACCCGTTATAGCAAAGAAATCTCGCAATTGTTCAAGATAGTGATTATCACCCGAATGAACAAACCAATATCTATCCTTACACTTTTCACGTGGTGAAACAGTACCGTCGGGATTGATAACAAGTGATTTGCTATCATCCATAAGAGAGGTACCGCAGCGAGAAATTATGCCCTTTTCAAGCTTTGTTGAGCCATTTACAGTATCAAGCGTTCTTGCTGTACCGGGAAGAAGATGTTTAGTAAAATTCTTTGTATAGCAATACGGCGGCATTGTAGCATAAAGGACCTTGCCGTCTAATTTTCTAACTCTATATCCTGCTTCTTCGGTTTGCACAAAAATATACTTTCCTTCATCTTCTAAAGTATACTTCACTTCACCGAAATCCCTATTGATAACGGTCTGCGTGGGCAAGTCGCAAAACGCGCCTTTTTCAGTTCTTAACACTCTTGGTGTAAGCAAGGATATTCTAAGCTCGTTTTCTTGAAAGATAATCATAAATTAATCCTCCATAATGTTAATAATTTATTATACCACTTATCAATACAGCAAGTCAAGGAATTTTGACAAATATCTATTGATTTTATCAATATTAGATGGTATAATTTATGTATTCCTGTAAAGGAGGCATATTATGAACAGAATTTATATCAACAACACTTGGCAATTTGCAGAAGAATTTAAAGAAGAATATATTTATGGAAGTATTGATGAAGGATTTCAAGAAGTAAGAATTCCCCACACAACACGAGAGCTACCGTTCAACTATTTTTCCGAGGAAGAATATCAAATGCTTTGTGCTTATCGCAAAGTAATTTCTGCGCCAACAGATTGGGAAAACAAGCGTGTGCTTCTTACATTTGAGGGTGCTGCTCATTATGCTGAAGTTTTTCTTAACGGAGAAAAGATTGGAGAGCATTATTCGGGATATACCGCTTTTACACTTGAATTGACAGGCAAATTAAAGCTTGGCGAAGAAAATATTCTTGTTGTAAAGCTAGATTCAAGAGAAAATTTGAATATTCCACCATTTGGAAACGTAATCGACTATATGACCTATGGTGGAATTTATCGTGATGTTTATCTTGATATTAAGGAACAATGCTATATTGATGATATTTTTGTTATTCCTGAATATACCGGAAAAATCACAAGCTGGATATCACTTCGCGGAGAATATCCTGCTGGAGCAAAGATTAGACAAACTGCAACTTTTTTAAGTGGATCAAATGATGAAATATTCATTAAAGAAGAAATAATTGAGGATCATTACTTTCATCTTTGTGGCTTTATTAAACATGTTAAGCTATGGGATATTGAACATCCTTACCGTTATCTTGTTCGTACCGAATTGATAGCTGACGGAAAAGTTATTGATATACACGAGGTAGCAGTTGGCTTTAGAAAAGCAGAATTTACAAGCGAAGGATTTTTTCTCAATGGAAGACGCGTCCAGATAAGGGGATTAAATAGACATCAAAGCTATCCATACGTTGGATATGCTATGCCTGAATCGATGCAGAGAGATGATGCCTACGTTTTAAAGGACCTTGGTGTGAATGCGGTGAGAACCTCACATTATCCACAATCTCAATATTTCATTGACGAGTGTGATACCTTGGGTTTGCTTGTTTTTACGGAAATTCCAGGTTGGCAACACATCGGTAACGAAGAATGGAAAAATCAAGCTGTTCAAAACGTTAGAGAGATGATTATTCAATATAGAAATCATCCTTCAATCGTGATTTGGGGTGTTCGCATCAACGAGTCGCGTGATGACCATGATTTTTATGTTCGCACGAATGAAGTAGCGCATCAGCTTGACCCGACAAGACAAACGGGTGGCGTTAGAAACTTTGCAAAGAGCGAGCTTTTAGAGGATGTTTACACTTATAACGACTTTTTGCACGATGGCAAAAAGGCAGGTTGTTCGCCAAAGAAAAATATAACTTCTAATGTAAACAAGCCCTATTTGATTACCGAAAACAATGGGCATATGTTCCCTACCAAGAGCTTTGATAATGAGGAACATCGTCTTGAGCACGCTTTAAGACACGCGAGGGTGCTGAATGATGTAGCATCACATCCCGATATTTGCGGAAGCTTCTCATGGTGTATGGCCGATTACAACACTCACAAGGATTTTGGAAGCGGGGACCGAATTTGCTATCACGGTGTTACGGATATGTTCCGTAATCCAAAGCTTGCGGCGGCGGTATATAAATCGCACGGCAAATTGTTAGGTGATGTACTTGAAGTTTCTTCATCGATGGATATAGGTGAGAATCCTGCATCAATTAAAGGCAACGTTTGGATATTTACCAATGCAGATAGCGTTAAAATGTATAAAAACGATAAGTTTATCAAGGAATACTTCCCTCATAACGAGTATTTTGCGTCCATGGTGAAATCACCTATTTTGATTGACGATTACGTTGGTGACCTTCTAGAAACCGAAGAAAAAATGCCACATAAAAAGGCGCTATACGTTGCTAAGGCGCTCAATTATATTGGACTTAACGGTTATACTCAAATTACACCTACACTTGCTAAAATGGCGCTTAAATGTATGGTGGTTTATAGAATGAGTATTAATCAAATTGTGGATTTATACACGAAATATGTTGGCGATTGGGGTGGCAAGAGCACAGTTTATCGTTTTGATGCGATAAGAGATAGAAGGGTTGTTAGAACAGTTACAAAAACCCCAATGAACAAGATGCACCTTGAAATTGAGTCAAACCACAAATATCTTCATGAGCGCACCTCCTATGACGTATCTGTTGTCAGAATTCGCGCACTTGATGAAAACGGAAATCTTCTTCCCTATTGTAACGAGGCAATCAAGCTGACAGTTGACGGACCGCTTGAAATAATTGGACCTGATATGATTTCCTTGAGAGGTGGAATGAGTGCATTCTACGTTAAAACTACCGGAGAAAAAGGCAAAGCAAAGGTTACACTTTCTTGTTCAAGACTTGAAGATCAAGTTGTTGAATTTGAAGTAGTTTAATATAAAAAATGCTCCCGAGAGGGAGCATTTTTTAATCTAATTCAAGTGATTTTTTAAGAAATTCGATAACTCGTGCACGATATTGACCTATCATAATATCTTCTCTAACGGGGTCATATTTATTGTTTCCGCCGTCAACGAAGTAATCGTTAGTATTTCGATTAATCGAGAGAGAGTTTAGTGGCCAGCCTGCTTGTCTTTTGGGTGATGGCATATCGACCATATAAAATGCACTTGCACGGTTTGTTTCGCCCGTTTCCATAAATGTATGCACCTTACCTTGATTATAAACTGCAATTCCGTCAATATAGTAAGCAAGCACCTTTCCACCAAGTTCGTGAACAAGTGAGGAATAGTATTCGATGCTTTCTTCGTCGTTCATTCTCTCTCTTCCCTGCGGAGTTCTTATATTAAGTCCCGGTTGGCGAGGATCGTCAAGTGGTAAACAATCAAAATAAAGTCCTGAATCGTTACAGATAACGCGATCAAAGAACTGACCATAATAGCGTGCCTTTATTTCGGCATTTTCTTTTGGGTTTTTCCCTGCTTCTTCAGGCTCACTTTCAATACCGAGATCACGCAAGGTATAAAATTCAACGTCGCAACCTGTTAAAAAGCCCTCAAAACGAGGTATTTTGGATGGATTTGTTGTGCCGATGAGGATTTTTATTTTTTTACTCATTTAATCTTCTTCCCATCTGAAAATGCCTTGCCTGCGGCGTCACCTAAGCGCCAATAGGTATGAGTTGAACTATCATAGGTTATGGGGTCGAGTTTCTTTGCGTCTATCTGACCTTTTTCATTGAGGATTTCTTCTTTAGCGCAAACATTTACTATCTCACCGATACAAATTCCGTCTTCATTAAATTTAAGAAGATTACATTCAACGGTCATTGGAAGCTCTGCGATAATGGGAGCATTGACAAAATTACTCTTTGTTGCGTGGAAACCCGCACGGGCAAATTTATCGGGTACGTCATTAGCAGAAACTATGCCAACGTAGTCACATTCGGCAACCATTTTTGCAGTTGCAAAGCTCAATGTAAAAGCACCTGTTTTTTTAATATTTTCAGCAGTTTTATGTTCGTGCGCAAGGCATACCATAACTTGATTTGTATCATATATCCCACCCCAAGCGGCATTCATTGCATTGGGATTTCCGTTTTCGTCATATGTTCCCACGATAAGCACGGGCATAGGATAAAGCCAAGATTTTGGTCCAAAATTCTTTCTCATAATTATCTCTCCTTTATATGTGGAATGCACATTCCTTTATTGTAAACTCTGCTTTTTTATTCTCATCTCTAACGTGAGAGAAGAATACTGTAAAGCAGACCTCTTTCATATTTTCCCAAGTGTGACGTCTGTATCTCGTCATATCAATTTCAAGTATTCTATTATCCGAGTTAAGTTTGGTATTTTCAAGAATATTTACCGTTCTTCCGTCATCATTTTTTATCTCAACAAAAACATTTATATCATTAATCGTATCTAGTTCGATATAAAGATGCGCACCCATATCGTAATAAACTCCCCAATCGTCATTTATGTCAATTGGAATGCAAAACATCTGAAAATCTCCGCCATTATATTCTTTTTCGGCTTCAAAGCAGACGCTGAATGCGTTCTGTGGCTCGGGAGAATATCTTTCGGGACTTTTACTATCAATAATCTTTGCATTGCTCAAATTTATATCAATATGATTTGCGGTAATATATTTTTCAAATTCAGATTTCAACAAGGTATCAGTTTTATCTTTTGTGCCAAACACGAAATCCGGGTGCTTTTTCTTTAAATTTGCGTACGTGTACTTTTTGAAAACGGTATATTCTTCGCCAGAAAGAACGTCAGAATATGTAATTGCCACAACGAGTTCAGTTCCCTCTTGTCTATTTTCAAGTATTTCTTTAAAATGCTTATAGAAAACCGAATTTAAGCCAATCTTGAACTTGGCATATCTATAGCTTTTTCGGGGAATATACGCAATTTTCGCTTCTTCAGAAAAGGACTCGCTCTCAACATTTATTATCACGGCAACCTTAGCACCATAAATAGATTGCGCTTTACTTCTTAAGCAAACATTGGCTATATAATCTCCGTTTGCGTCCTTTTCTATTGATATACTATCATCAATTTTCAGTGTTCTTCTTGACTCCAACCAAGTTACAGTACATGCAGAGGAAAAAAGCGTCAGCACAAATAAACTGCTTATTGAGAATACAACCTTAAACCAAATGTTTGAATCATCTATACTACCGTAACCAAGAAGATACAAAAGATAGTCTAGATAGGAATAGCTAAGCTCGTTAAGTAATTCTACTTCAATTATATACCCTATAGACGTTATGCCCAAAAATGCACCAACCAGTATGATAAATGTGATTAATACCCTATTGAGTTTACCTTGAATGATTTCTTTCATAAAAAACTCCTTAATTATGTAATATAGTTTTATTTTAGCACTTTTATTATGAAATTGCAATAATTATTGAAAATTTATAAAAATTGTGTTATAATTTGTTAAAAGAAGGTGAATTTTATGAATAGACAAAAATTCATAGCACATATTGAAAAATTATACAACATTAAATATGATTGCCCATTTGAAGACGATCTTTATACTTGGGTTTTCCGTCATCCTGACAACAAAAAGTGGTTTGCACTTGTTATGAGAATCCAAAAGCGAAAGTTGGGAATTGATAGCGATGAATTGATTGACGTTGTCAATCTCAAATGCGCGCCCGAAATTATGGACGACCTTTGGCGAGAAAACGGGGTTTTTCCTGCCTATCATATGAGTAAAAAGCATTGGCTGACGCTCGCCCTTGACGGCTCGTGTGACGAAGATACTATTAAGTGGGTAACGAAAATTAGCTATGATTTAACAAGAAAGAAAATCAAAAAGAAAAAATAAAAGTCTTTGGCGATGCCAAAGACTTTTTTATTATTTACTCAAAATACTTTTTCATAAAAGACACGCGCGTTTCCATCACTTGGCGAGTAGTAGCAGCTTTTAGCACATTATCGAAACCGTGCATAGTTCCCTTTGTTTCGTTGATCTCAACCAATACACCTGCCTTACGCATTGCATTTGCATAATTGATTGCCTCATCATGAAGGCAATCAAACTCTGCAGTTTCGACATACGCAGGTGGCAAATCACCAAAATACTTTGCTTGCATAGGTGAAGCATAGCAAATATCCTCCCTCTCTCTGTCAGGAACATATGCTGGCCACATCATTTTTGAAAGATTACTATTCCAAACAGGTGTATCAGTGAATCGTCTATTGGATTCGGTATTCATGGTAATATCAGTAACAGGATAAATAAGAAGCTGAAAAGCAGGAGCTTCTGTACCTCTATCACGCGACATAAGGCATACAGCTGCCGAAAGTGCACCACCTGCACTTTCGCCTGCAACACCGATTCTTTTATTATCGATACCATATTTTTTTGCATTCTCAAAAGCAAAACGAAGACCTGAATAGCAATCTTCAACAGGCGTAGGATGAGGATGCTTTGGTGCTAAACGATAGTTCACAAAAATCAACTTTGATTTCAGTCGCAAGCAATATTCTTTCGCAATATTATAGTTATAGTCACCAGCTCCGAATATAAAGCCACCACCGTGAAAATAAACCAAACATGGCGCAGGCTCGCAAAGTCCATAAGGCTCGAAAACAAGTATTTCGAAACTGCCGCCATCATATCCAGTTACTATTTCACGGGTAACACGAATTTTTTTATCCTTAAAAAGCTTGTTTGGAGCTTTGAAAAGTGAGCCGACCCAACCTGCAAGGCGTGCACTTCTTATGGGATTGTAAAAATAAGACTGTGGAAAAAACTCTTTATTTATTGGATATTTCATAATCTTCCTCTTAATTATATTTCAACAAGCTCGTATTCTCTTGAACCAAATCCAAGTTCTGCCGCTGCTTCAATGGTATGAATACCGTTTCTGCTCTCAATTCTCTCGATAAGATGAGGTTTGCCCATATCAGAGCAGGCATAAACCAGGTCAATACATGCTTGGTCGATTGCAATCGGGTCGGTTGAAGCCAAAATTCCAATATCTGCAATGCAGGGATCTTCGGCAACTGCGCAGCAGTCACAGTCAACGCTCATATTTTTCATAACATTGATATAAAGAATATTGCCGTTAAAGTAATCAACAACACTCTTTGCAGCATCTGCCATTGATTCAAGGAATAAATCGTGGTCAGCTGTCCAAATCTTTTTAGGCTCACCTGCACCGTGGATATATGCTTTGCCAAATGAAGACGCAACTCCAATTGACAACTGTTTTAGCGCGCCACCGTAACCGCCCATTGGATGTCCTTTAAAATGTGAGAGAACGAGCATAGAATCATAATTTGCAGTTCCCTTACCAATATAATTCTTCTTTATTACCTTACCTTCGGGAATATCAAGCACGATATCTTCTCCCTCGGCATCAAGAATTTCAACAGGGAATTTTTTGCTCCATCCGTGATATTCAATGAGTTTTTTATGTTTTTCGGTAGTGTTGCGCTCACCCTTATATGCGGTATTACATTCAACAACAGTACCCGCAACATAAGTAATGATTTCTTCCCAAAATTCAGGTTTTAAAAAGTTTTGATTTCCCTTTTCACCAGAATGTACCTTGATTGCAACTCTGCCTTCAAGTGTTTTGTCAAGCATTTTGTAAAGCTCAAGCACCTTTTCTGGTGTTATCACACGTGAAAAATAAACCTTTGATTTCATAATAGTTTTCTCCTTTTTATTTAAGCATTCCATAGCCACCTGCGTATTTGCTGACTTCACTTGCAACGACGAAAACTTTATTATCGCAGATTTTTCTTATATCTTTTAACGTTTTTTGCGCTTCTTTACGGGCAAGAACGATGAAAATCATATTCATTTTGTCCTTTGAGCCATAACCATCAAGTACGGTATATCCCATATTGCGTTCTTTCAAATAGGTGGTTATTTTTTCGGTATTTTCGTTATTTGCGAAAAGCTCAAGGTTGCTTGTCCCAATCGCTAATTTGCTCTCAATAGTTGAACCCAAGAAAAGTCCAACGGCATAGCCAAAGCAATAAAATATGAGCAACAAATAATCGTCACCAAGAGTTGTAACAAGAGTGGATATTACAAGTCCCCATATCATACATTCAACAAAGCCGAGCATTGCCGCCTTCATTCTTTGTCCTTTAACCATCATGCAAGTTTTAAGCGATTGTATGCTTATTTCAACAATTTTGGCAGCACATACCATAAGACAAACTAAAATAGGACTTATATCGCGTAAAGTATCTAAAAATGCTGACATATTTTTCTCCTTATTTCACAATTTCATATTTCCAATAAATTATTCCACCAAACTCTTTAACATTAGTATATCCAAGATCAACAAGTGCTTGAGCTGCAATCTTACTTCTTCTTCCACTTCGGCAATAAACGAGAATAAGTTGATCTTTATCGAGTAATTCCTTTTCTGCTCGTTTAGCTACCTCTGTTTCTGGCATTAAAATTGCACCTTCTATATGCCCTGCATCATATTCGCTTTGTGTGCGAGCATCAATAATGATATAGTTTGTTTCGCTATCCATAAGTGCTTTTGCTTGTTCGCCTGTTATTTGTTCGTAGGTGTTGTTACTATTAGTTTTTTTATGACAAGATACAATTGAAAAAACAGTTATGATTGAAAGAATTAATGCAATTATTTTTTTCATATTTCATCCTTTCAATTATCAAGACAATCAAAAATTTTGTTCCATACTCTCTTGTCTTGTTGGGTCATTCTATCCCAATCAAAAGAGCTAATAAATTCTTTTTTCTGCTTATCGGTTACTAGCTTTTTTTGTTTGGCGAGTTTGTTTTTGGCGTTTATATATTCATTAAGATGCACAACTGCGTCCGCACTGTAATTGGGATTGTGTCCTTTTTGATTTTCAAGCAAAAATTCAATATTATTCTTGCCCTCAAGTGCATTTTTCAAAGTGTCATAATGAACCTTTTTACTGCAAAGCATATCATTATCGGAATATATAAGCAACACTTTAGCTTTTGTATTTGAAAGTGTTTCAACAGCATTGAATTTTACAAATTCGGGATTGCTTGATTCTTCAAGTTTCATTATAGCTTTGCGATAGGGTTTTAATAATCCACCAAAAAAGGCATTTACAAGCATATGAACGGAAACAAAGCCCGAAAATACAACAACGTGAGAAATATCGGGGTGAAGCGCAGATATGTTCAATGTTGAAAAACCGCCCCAGCTATGTCCCATAGCTGAATAATCATATCCGGAAAAACGATTATCTGCTTTGAGTGTATTGATACAGTCATTAAGGTCACAAAGTGATTGCGCCATACCGTTTGGAGTTTCCCCTTCTGATTCCATACAACCAGTATGGTCATATGCAAAAACAAGATATCCATGACGGCATAGCATTTCAATTTCTTTCATGTAGGCAGTATGTCCACCGCCAAAACCGTGGTCAAACACTACTATCCTCTTCTCTATGGGATTGTCATAAGAATATAAATATCCCGAGAGATTATATCCTTTTGATGATTTAAATGGATAGGGTTCGCAATTAAGGCCTTTAAAATCTTTTGCGGTAAAATAGAATGCCGTTCCATTATCATCACAACGGGTATATGCCATTCCTTTGTAAATGTTTATAATCTGTTTTTCAAAAATCATTTGATTACCTCCAAACTTAAGGTATATTTTAATTAATTATATCACAAGCCAATTTTTTATTCAATATATATTCAAAAAATATGTAATAAAATCATTTAAAAAAGAACAATTTAAGGATATTATAGGCTATTTACTATGTAATATAAACAAAATTTAACAAATTTCGAAAAAGGTCTTTTCTTTAGCAATTTTTTATGTTATAATTAAAATGACAAAATTTGTGTAAACGGAGGTTTACTATGAAAACACAATTTAAATTACTAGCATTGTTTCTGATGCTTCTTATGGTGCTTCAGTCAACGGCTGTTACCGCTTTTGCAATTACACCTATTGATGTTTCCGTTGATATACATCAGGCTGCGGGACAACCGTCAAAGTACTCGTCTCAATACAACTCAGGACAACGTGATGTTGTAGCAACAACTCTTAACGGAACAAGTGCAGATGCATATTATAATGGAAACAATGAATATGATGTGCTTTCAGAAAAGAGTGCTAATGAAATTAAAAACGCACTCGCTACTCTTATGAAGAGCACACATACCTACATTTCCTCATATGACGATTGCCATTATAAAGCTCATCGTACTGACTGTGAAAATGAAACAGGTTCAAGCAACAAGCTCTCTTTGATTTACACAAGCTATACTGCAACTCAGAGCCAATGGAACGGTTGGAACCGTGAACACGTTTGGCCTAAATCTCTTGGCGGAAATAACACAAGCGGGGGCGGTGCTGATATGCATCACATCCGTCCTTCTGATGCTGTTGTTAACAGTACTCGCAGCAACGATAAATACGGCAATGTTTCCGGAGGCAAGGCAGTTTACGGAAGAACTCCTGCATCAGGTTGTCTTGGTGGATATTCAGGTGGTTCATATTTCGAGCCCCTTGACAATGTTAAAGGTGACGTTGCAAGAATCTGTCTTTATGTTTGGATAAGATGGGGTTCCGCATGGGGTGCTGACTCTATTACTGAAGTATTCCAAAGCGTTGATGTTCTTCTTGCTTGGATGGAGCTTGACCCTGTTGATACATGGGAGCTTGGCAGAAACGAAGTAATTCAAGATATTCAGGGCAATAGAAACGTATTTATTGACTATCCCGAATACGCTTGGCTCATTTTTGGCAAGGAAGTTCCTTCTGATATGGTAACTCCCTCCGGTGAAGCGAGCGAGGGCGCTTGTGACCATAACTTTAGTGTTACTTCAAGTACACAGGCCACTTGCACAAGTGGTGGTTCTACAACATATACATGCTCAAACTGTAAACATACTAAAACCGAAACAGTTGATAAGCTTGGTCACTCCTTAGGAAATTGGGTTATTGATGTTGAAGCTACTGAAACAACAAAAGGTTCCAAACATAGAGATTGCTCAAGATGCGACTATACTGAAACTGTGACCATTCCTCTTGTTGGACATAATCACACCTATACTTCGACAGTAACTGCACCCACTTGTACGGAAAAGGGTTATACCACTCACACGTGCGATTGCGGTGAATACTACATTGATTCTTATACAAACATTGTAGCTCACACATACGTTGGCAGCACATGTTCAAATTGCGGTGCGAAAGATCCCAACGCCCCCACATACACAAAGGAAGATTTTTCTAACATCATCACTTCCCTTGCTTCAGGACGTTATATAGGTCAGAATAAATACAATAAGATTTGCGAAGCAATCAACATTTACAACAGCCTTTCTGCAGATGACAAGAAATCGCTCAGCTCTAAATACGATATTTTGATAACTATCGTTACTCAGTACAACGATGAAGTTGAAAACATAAATGCAGACTCGAATGTTTTTGGAGCGTTACCCGTAGTCACAGTAGATGTATCTGTTATTTGGGCTGCATACACTATCCTCAACAAAAAATATTTTTAATTAGGAGGTCAATATGAAAAGAATTTTTATAGCTTTATTTTTAGTATTATCTTTAGTTATTTGCCTCCCATCTTGTGACGAAACAAAAGAAAATGCTGATTTTGTTAAATTTAATGACATGCTTGGAAATATCCCTGATAATTATCAGATAACGGTATCAACCACTTCAGCCAGCGGGCATATACTCAACAATCAGTATTCTATTAGTACCATTGACGGTGTATCCAAAATAGAGTACCGAATTGAAACTTTTAACGATTTTTCAATTGACGGAAACAATATTGTTTCAAACGGATACAAAACAGTTACCGAGGGTGTTTGTGATAATGCTCAACAGATTCCCGGACTTGGTTTCTACTATAATCCTTGCTTCGCTTTTTCAAACAACAACATTGGTTCTTATAATGTAACGTCTGATTTGTTTACAGGCCAAATCACTTCCCTTAGTAGTTTTATGGGATTGGACAGAGGTTTGGATGAGGGTTATGCAGATAACGCAAATTTCACGGTTTCTTATTCGGGAAATCATGTAAATTCAGTTGAAATTATTTACGTTACCGCGACTGGAAATACTGTAGTTATTACATACACATTTAACTGAATAAACAAAAAATCAGGAGTGAAATGCTCCTGATTTTTTATATTAATTGTATATAGTTAGTTCCGTTTTCTTTAAGCCATTTGCGTTTGTTTTTATAGTCTGGAATTATTTTTTCTACCTCTTTCCAAAAGGCTACAGAATGATTCATTTGCTTTAAATGCGCAAGCTCGTGAACTATCACGTAATCTAAAATATCGGACGGCATAAGCGCAACTAATGCATTAAAATTTAAATTATGATGTGTTGAACAACTACCAAAGCGTGTTTTCTGAAGCTTTATGGTTATTTTTTCATAGCTAATGCCCATACGAAGTGCAAATTTTTCCACGCGTGGAGCTATGACAATTTTCGCATTTTTCTTAAGCTCGTTTTTCTCTTCCTCGGTAAGCTTTCGAGGAACTGATGCGAGCTTTTCTTTCATTGAAGCAAGATGCTTATCTATCCACTCGCTTTTGGATTGTAAAAATGCTTCTATATCAGTTTTTTTCATTTTAAGTGGAGCGCGAACAATTATTTCCGCTTCTCTGCTTATTTCAACAGATATAGTTTTGCGATTACTTCTTTTTAGGTTGTATTCGTAACTATTCATTGATAAAATTAATATTTATGCTTCCAACACCACCGTCGATATCAATCTTATACTTACCATCGCCGACAACTGTATCATTTTTTATATTCATATTTTCAACGCTTATAGAACCAATGCCAGTATCTACATCGATAGTATAATCGCTTTTTCGACCTATAATATTGATATTTGTTTCACCAACTCCGCAATTTATGCTTGAATAACCCTTAAGCTCAGAAATAAGATTGGTTTCACCAACACCAAGATCAAGTTCCAAGTTATAAATTTCACCGCCCCTTACGGTAAGTGCTCCTGCACCCATATCAATATCAACACTTTGAGCATTAAGGCATTCAACATCCACAGCTCCTGCACCTGCATCAAGATCAAAGGATTTAAGATTTACATTTGCGGGAATTGTAATAATTATTTTGCCCGAGTCACTTGAATTAACTGAAATGTATTTTTGATTTTGTTTGATATAAAGAAGTGAATTATTATTGCTTACCTCTAATTTCTCGATATTGGTTGTTAGAGAAAATCTATCTCCAAGCACTATTTTAAGGCTTGCGGCAGATATATCAATTTCAATTTTATCTATATCCTGCGACAACTCTATTTCATAAGGCTCATCTAAAACCCCATTGTGTCCAAAATCAAAAATTGCGCCCAAAATACTTATACCTCCAATAATTATTGATACGGCAAGAAATATTGCCAAAGCTATACTTAAGTATTTTATTATTTGCTGAAATCTTGTCATTTAATATCAATGCCTCCGAACATACAAGTTCCCTCAATATAGATAGTATGCTCGGCCTTATTATCAGTTTTTAAAACGTCTATTCCACCAAACAAGCAAGCTACATTTGTTACCACCTTCACGTTGTCAGGAATCAAAATATCAATTCCACCGAACGCGCAGCAAACTTTTATTACGCAATCCTTATCTATTATTGCACCACGAAGGTCACAATCGATTCCACCGAAGCTAGCAGTAAGGTCTGCACCATCAAAAACAGTGCCGTCAAAATTCATTTCAGTTCCGCAAAACGCAGCTGTACCTCGCTGAAGGTCCTTTCCTTCAATATTTATCTTTTCCTTTATTCTATCTATTTTATTTTTTCGAAACGAAGAAAAAACCATTTTAAGTCCGATATATGCAATAATCGCAGGAATCAAAAGCTTCCAGAAAATATCAAAACTCAAGATATCTTGAGCGCAAAGAAGCAGAAAAATGCCAAGGCACAAACCAAATATGCTTCCAATTTTATCTCTTTTTTCAATAATTCCGACAAAAGATGGAATAATGATGAAAAGCGTCCACCATCCATCAAAGAAAAGGTCAAAATCAATAATATTAAATGAGTTGAGTGCGATAATGACCGCAGCTGCAATGAGGATTAATCCCCATAATGTTCTTTTTAAATTTTTCATAAGTATGCTCCTTTCGGTTTGTGTGATAATTATATCAAACAATTTGCCTTTTTGCAATATATTTTCGTTGCTTTTTTGCTACTTTAGGTTGCATTTTGTATTTATCTGCTTGAAAAAGCACTGTTTTTATGTTATAATGGAGAAAATTCAAACGAAAGGAGAAGAAAAATGAAAAAGAAGTTAACTATCGGTATTTTAGCTCACGTTGATGCAGGAAAAACTACTCTTTCTGAGGCGTTACTCTATATTTCGGGCAAGATTCGTACGCTCGGTAGAGTGGACCATAAAAATACTTTTCTTGACACCAATGCAGTTGAGCGCGAGCGCGGTATAACTATTTTTTCAAAGCAGGCTCGTTTTTCGAGTGAAAACTGCGATTTTATTCTCCTTGACACACCCGGTCACGTCGATTTCTCCGCAGAAACCGAAAGAGTGCTTTCCCTTTTGGATTATGCTATTCTCGTTATAAGTGCTTCAGATGGAGTGCAAAATCACACACGCACGCTTTGGAATTTGCTTGAATTTTATAATGTGCCGACCTTTATTTTTGTTAATAAAAGTGATATAGCAATAAAAACTAAGGATGAGCAAGAGGATGAAATTCTTTCCGTTCTTTCTTCAAAATGCGTTGCTTTTTACGATACACAATCAAAGCACGATCTTGATGAAAAATTGGCTCTGGTAAATGAAGCTTTTTTAGAGAATTATCTTGCTGAAGAACCCATAGATGACGGCGATATTGCAACTCTTATTTCGGATAGAGCTTTATTCCCCATTATTTTTGGCTCAGCTCTCAGAATGTCGGGGATTGATTTCTTACTTGAAACTATAGATAAATATTCCCTTTCGCCACTCTATGAACAAGATAAATTTGGAGCAAAGGTTTATAAAATTTCACGTGCAGGAAATACTCGACTCTCTTATATGAAGATAACAAGCGGAAGTCTTTCGGCAAGGGATGAAATTTCTTATTTATCAGCAGATGGTAAGCATATTATTGAAAAAGTCAGCCAGCTTCGTCTTTATTCGGGAGATAAATTTGAGCAGATTGAATCTGCAAACGCAGGTGAAATTTGTGCTGTAATTGGGCTTTCGTCCACCTATGCAGGTCAAGGACTTGGAATTGAAAGTGACACCTGCAAGCCCTTGCTTGAACCGGTGTTATCGTATAGAATAATACTCCCCGACGGATGCGACCAAAATCTTTATTTTCCAAAACTTAAAGAGCTTGAGGAGGAAGAACCATCACTACACCTATTTTGGAATGATGAGCTATCGCAAATCGAAGCGCGTCTTATGGGTGAGATACAAATTGATCTTTTAAAAAGATTGATTTTTGATAGGTTTAATATTGAATGTCAATTCGGTGCGGGAAATATTCTTTATAAAGAAAGAATCACTAATAAAGCTATTGGTATTGGGCATTTTGAACCGTTAAGACATTATGCAGAGGTACAACTCTTACTTGAACCGCAACCCAAAGGGACGGGACTTATATTTGACACAAAAATTCCCGAAAATATGCTTGCAACTAATTGGCAACGCCTTATTTTATCACATTTATATGAGAAAAATCACCGTGGTGTGCTTACAGGTGCGCTCTTAACCGACACAAAGCTTACTTTGGTGGCAGGCAAGTCACATCTTAAACACACCGAGGGTGGAGATTTTCGTGAGGCTACCTTGCGTGCTGTTCGTCACGGACTTATGGTTGGTGGTTGCACATTACTTGAGCCGTATTACAAATTTAGACTTGAAATTCCCTCCCCTTTGGTTGGTCGTGCTATGAACGATTTGCAGATGCGATCTGCTGAATTTGAAATTGAAAGCACGAGCGAGGATTTTACAAATATTGTAGGACGCGCCCCTGTTGCTACTCTTCACGATTACATTAGTGAAGTAATCTCTTATACACGAGGCATTGGGCGACTTACTTGTGTTAGCGACGGATATGATGAGTGTCACAATAAAGACGAGATAGTGGCGCAAAAAGGTTATGACCCCGAAAGTGATATGGACAATTCACCTCACTCTGTTTTCTGTGCTCACGGCGCTGGATTTGTGGTAAATTGGCGCGAAGTCGAACAATACAAGCATCTTGATGCGGGTATTTCCCTTTCTCAAAATACGGTTACAGTTATTCCGAGAGTGGCTTCACTTGCCAAAAATTACTCTCTTTCTGACGAAGAGGTTGAGGCAATTATGATGCGTACATTCGGTCCTATAAGACGTAAAAAATATAGTGAGCCGAAGGTCATTTCCGCAGGCAAATCAAAGCCGAATAAAAAGCTACAAATCAAGCAAGAAAGCATGATAATCATTGACGGATACAATCTTATCTACGCTTGGGATTCATTAAAAGAAATATCCGATTATTCACTTGAAAAGGCTCGAGAAACACTTATGGATATTCTAAGCAACTATGTTGCATTTACCAAGGAAAATTTGGTACTCGTTTTTGATGCTTATCTTGTAAAAGAAGGTGTTGGCTCTGAATTTGAACGTGATGGATATAAGGTAGTATTCACGAAGGAAAATCAAACTGCCGACGCATATATTGAAAGAATGATGCACGAGCTTGGTCCTAACTACAAAATCAGAGTTGTCACAGGTGACAGACTAGTTCAGTTTGCAGCTGTTCATTCGGGCATTTCACGAATGACAATTAAAGAGTTTGTTGATGAGCTTATTACAATTGGTAATGAAATTACTGATTTTGTTAAGAAATTGGTGGAAAAACAAGAATAACTAAAACGGTCTGCGATTTTTCGCAGACCGTTTATTTTTAGTATTTTAAGCATTTGAGATATACTTTTTTGTCATATCCCACACGATAACTTTCACACGCTTTTTGAATTGCTTTATTATGTGTCCATTTATCTTTTATAATTCGATTTTCGATATATGGTAGTGTGGCATCGTACTGCTTTGCAAGGGCTGTGGCAAAATACCATGCGACCATCATTTTAAGATAATAATCTTCACCCTCAATATTTGCAACAAGGTCGAGATATTCCGTAGAAAAATCCTTATCAAGAAAATGCACCATTAGCATTTCTATTGCAAAACGTTGTGTATAAATTTCTTGACTTTTTAGCCATTTTTTGATAAATACAAGTGCATTTTCTTTGTTTTTAGCAAAGCATTTGGGACGGAGAGAATCACACACCGACCAGTTATCAATATATGGTAAAAGCTTTTCAACTTCTTCTATAAAAACGTAAAAATCCTTGATTTCCGAGATAATGTAGGAGTGCAGATGATATTCCTCAAAATATGTGTGCGGAAGCACATTAATAAAATTAACATATTTTCCACTTTTGATAAGCTCTTTGGCAAGGTTTTTGACATTGGGCAATCTTACGCCAATCATACTGTCGGGAGAAATGTTTGGTATCAACTTTGATGAAAAATCACGATATTTTATATCCTGCATATCAAAAAGCTTTTGAGTAATATCCATAACCTCTCCTTATATATTTTTTACAAGTCTTTTTAACACTTCGCTTACGGGAAAAATCAAGAGTCCAACAGCAAAATTGCCTATTGTGTGAATTATATCAAAGGTAAATCCTGCCACAATCCAAGCCATTGTTTGTTCAAATGTGAAATTAAACATCAGCGCTTGCACAGGCGCGTACAATACTCCGAAGAAAAGTCCGTGTAAAGCACAAAGGATTGGATAAGCCACCACTGCAATCGCCTTTGGCATATTCTTTGGCAGAAGCATCGTTACTCCCCACAATATTGTCCAAATATAGAGGTATGGTATCCACCACGCATTAAAACCTGCATAAAGTCCGTTCAAAAGCACGTAAACGTATATTGGTATCAGCGCCTTTTTGCGAAATACAATGGTATAGGTCATAGTCAGCATTCCGAGCAGGTGAATGTTTGGGAGAGCTTCCATTACTATTTTCGAAACAAACATTAAAGCGCTGAGTATTGCAAAAAGACATATTTCCTGAATCGACAAGTGCTTTTTATTTTGCTTAATCATAATTATTTAGTGCGTACAAATGAATATGTATAGCCATTTGTTACGTTGGTTGCGTCAACACCGTTTGCATATCCACCGTTCTCATAGAATGCCCAATATGTCTGGTCAACGTCCCAGTCCGCAAGCATTCCGTTTACAGTCTTAACGTAAAGTCCATATTGGCTATCCTCACCTGTAATAAGGTTGAGAGCAAGAAGTGCATCTCCTACAGTTTCTGCATCGGTATGAACTGTAAAGGTGATGGAATATCCTTCGGCATCCACTTTAAACATAAATGTTTTAGAGCCTTCGCCTATCTCGGTGTCTTTGGTATAAGTAGCATTCTTCCAAAAATCAGGAACTTGACCTTCTTCTTCAGGTACAAATGTTGTTGTAGTTGTTTGATTAAACATATTGCAAGAACAGAGTGATATCATCATAATGATGATGAGAACTAGTGATAATTTTGTAATGATTTTGTTTTTCATTTTTTTGTTTTTCCTTTCTTTTTCAAAAGGATAAAATAAAAGCGCCCTCTCCATAGAAAAGCGCGCGAAACAGAAGCACCCTGCTCTGTGCTTCATTTACACCGTCTTTCCTATTTGCCCGAAAGTCCTTTTACGTGTCACAGAACGATAAGCATTCCGACTTGTTATCAAATGATAAGATACGGTAATGGCTGTTGCTGCGGATTCTCACCGCAATTTCCTTATCCCCGAATGTTGCCGTCATGCAGCACACCCGACTAAATGAACTGTGTTTATTCTTTTGTTAATACATAATAGCACATTATGAGCATTTTTGCAATAGTAAAATGAAAAAAATCCCTGCAAAAATTGCAGGGATTTTTAAATTATTCGGGAAGTTTAACACATTTTTCGCCCTTGATCAATCTAACAATAGCTTTGATAGGTCTATTGTTTGCAATATCTACAAGTGCCCACGCCATAGTGTGAGAAAGCATTCCCTCACTTGCATAGGACATTGAACGCAAGCTCATTGTCTTCATTATCTGCCAACCAAAGTAAGCATTTTTAACCTTTGTTTCTTTATCAGGAGAATCCTTAGATTTTAATTCAAGGTTATAAATACACTTGAAAGCAAACATTATTGCTCCATATATAAACTTGCCACCGAAGGTTTTGTATTCTCTTATGGGTGTATTGAGGTCATATGGTCTCTTTACAACGGGCGCTTCAATTCTTCTGCCAATAAGTTTATCAAAATGAAGATCAGTCATACTCAAGAATTTTTCTTTTGTAACATTATAAAGTCTTGAATAAATATTATTTTCTTGAATTGCTTCACCGTCTTCTACTGCTATTCTTGAAGATAAAAGAACCGTATTTACATCAGAACAAAGGTGGAAGATGTATGTACCATTTTCAAGTGACCACTTGCCGTTAATATAGTATTTCAAACTTTCAACAGGGATTTCTATACAGGCTGTTTTAGTTTCTCCAGCTTCAAGATGAATCTTTTCAAATCCACGAAGTTCACGCAATGGCTTGACAACATTTGTCTTTGGAGCTTCAACGAAAAGTTCAAGAACAGTAGAACCAGCTCTAGAACCTATATTTTTAACGTCAACATACACCTTATAGATTTTATCTCCCTTATCAACTCTCATATTGCTGTATGAGAAATCTGTATATGAAAGACCGTATCCAAATGGATATTTCACAGGTACACCAAAGGTAGAATAATATCTATAACCAACAAAAATACTTTCTTTATATCGATCATTAGTTGTAGCGGTAAATTCATTATAGAAAGGTACATCCTCGTATCTCAATGGCCAAGTTTCGCAAAGACGACCGGATGGATTGGATTTGCCAAAAAGAAGTTCGTATGTTGCTTCTCCACCCTCTTCACCTGGAAGATACATATTTAGTATTGCATCAACTGAAGCATCAAATGACATTTCTATTGGGCTACCACCGTACATAACAAAAACAATTTTCTTATTAAATTTGGATAATTTATTAATAAGATTTAACTGATTTTGTGGAAGTAAGAGAGATTCTCTATCAAATCCTTCACTTTCGGCATACTCTGATAATCCGCCAAAGAAAATAATCGTATCGCATTTTTCTGCTTTCAACATTGCACTTTCTATAAGTGAATAATCATCGTCAAAGGAATTGATCTTATATCCTTTTTCATAATCAAAGATTATATTATGCTCATCGAATGCATCTTTTGGTGTGGTGAGTTTATATGGGCGAAGGAGTGATGAGCCAGCTCCTTGATAGCGCATTTTCTCAAACATTTCACCAATAATAAGATATTTTTTATCTTCAGAAAGAGGCAAAATGTTATTGTTATTCTTCAAAAGAACTGCACTATCAATGGCAAGCTCCTTAGCAAGGCTTGCGTGTTCATCAAATTTTGCAGGAATCTTTTCGGTAGCAAGTGAAGTATTATAAATCATATTTAATACTCGTCTTACAGATTTATTTACAACTTCTATGGGTAAGCTTCCATCATTAACCGCATCAATAATAACTTGACGGTTATGTCCAATATCACCGGGCATTTCAAGATCAAGTCCTGCTTTTAAGCCATTAACTCTATCATTTACTGCGCCCCAGTCGGACATAACAAGCCCTTCAAATCCCCAATCATCGCGGAGCACTCCATTAAGAAGTTGAGGATTTTCACTTGCATATACGCCATTTACTTTATTGTAAGCGCACATCACTGTCTGAGGTTTTCCCTCTTTAATAATTGGTTCAAATGCTTTAAGATAAATTTCACGATATGCTCTATCATCAACAATTGAGTCACCAAAATAACGATTTTTTTCGTTATTGTTGCAAGCATAGTGCTTTACACTTGTTCCAACACCCATATCTTCAATACCACGTGTAAGACGGGCGCCAAGTTTACCTGCGATGAGGGGATCTTCGCTGAAATATTCAAAGTTTCTTCCACAAAGGGGATTTCTTTTTATGTTAACAGCAGGACCAAGTATGAGATTTACGTTATAATAACGGCACTCTTCTCCCATTGCGGTACCCATTTTATAAAGCAATTCTTTGTTCCAAGAGCTACCTGTGGTACAAGCAGCCGGAAAACAAGTGGAAAGCTCGGTTTGTCCAAGGCCTGCAACCTTATCTCCCTCTTTTTTCTTTCTAAGTCCGTGAGGACCATCAGTTAAAAAGATAGAGGGTAATCCAACTCGAGTTACTTTATTTGTGTGCCAAGATTTATGTCCTGAAAGAAGACAAGCCTTTTCTTCCAGTGTCAATCTTTTCATAATTTCATTAACATTAAACATAATTTACTTCCTTATTTCTTAAATTGAGCAAAATATTCAGTGAGTGCTCTATATGTTGTTGCGTATTTAATATTTCCGTCTTTATCAACATTGTCAACAAAAGTATAAACACCCTCTTGTTCGCCATATGAAGTCTTTTGGTTTGACCAAGCTGCTAAAATTTCTTCAAAGGTTGCATCTCTTAAATCAAGTTTAAGATTGTCATTGGATGGATCGTTATCATTAAGTTCACCGTTTTGGTTATAGAGATGAAGCTTTTGAACTACGAGTCCCCAAGAGTTATCCCAATATCCAACAGATATCATCTTGTAGCTCCAGATAGTCCAACCCCATCCGTGTTGATCGTAAGCGTTTAGATATTTTACCCATGCACTTGTATCATCAAAGAATGTAAATTCTCCAACAAATTTTGGAACATCATAATCTGCAAGTGATGCAAGTCCAAATACGAATGCATAATATAATTCATTTGAAGTACCCTGCCAAGGCCAGTTATAGCAATGGTACTGATAAAGAACGTTTTCCCATCCGTATTTGTCGGGATTTGGAAGCGAAATTGGGAACCAAACACCTTCAATAGAGATAACATGTTCTGTGTCAACTTCTCTTATTGCATCGTAAAGTCTATCCATTACATCCCACTGCTTTTTACCAGTGCCTGCTTCATTTCTATTTGTAGGTTCATTTACAAGGTCATAAGCAAGAATTGTTGATGAATATTCACTATCGAGATAATGCTCAGCTATTGCTTTCCAAAGATTGCACATAAATGTGATATAATCTTCATTATCCCAAAAATCTATATCACGTGTACCACAATGTTCATACCCACTTTGACCACCCATTACACCGTGCATATCAATAATTATCTTAAGGTCATATTGCTTAGCATAGGAAAGGAATTTATCAAGCTTTTCAAAATTGAGTTCGATAGTATTAAATTCTCTTGCACAAAGCTCTTCATCACTGACTCTATATCTATCGTGAATTGTGAGGAAGTTACGATAATACATTGGAAGTCGAATTGTATTAAGTCCCATTTCTTTAATTAAGGCAAAATCGGCCTCGGTACAATATGATTCAAAATATGCGTCATTAAGTGTAGTGAGCTCTTCATCGGTAAAACGAGAAAGTATCTTGTCCATTTCTTCTTGGTAGATTTCCTCATACTCTTCGACAATATCATTTCCATCGGTGCTAACTTTAACATAGCTTCCGTCATCGTTTTTAAGTGCCCCTACAGAGTTTACAGTCATCCATCCTTCTGCAATAAATAAGTTACCAAAATTGATACCCTTGATATCAAAGCGGTCACCGTTTTCATCATAAAGTCCTTTGCCTACTGCAGTAATGGTTGAGTGACTATTAGATCTAAGTTCAATGTGCTCAGGTGCATCAAATGTGTAATTTTGACCATAAATATGTCCCCAAATAAGGAAGCCTCCTGCTAACAATAAAACGACAGCTAAAAATATAGCAACTCCAATTAAAATACTTTTCATATTAACCTCCTAAATCCATAAATTAGTTCTTACTTATAATTATAACATCTGGAACAAGATATGTCAATTACTAACCGCGTTCATTTCCTACAAATATCACACATCTAAATTGGCTATTTTATATAAATAAGTCTTTTATTCTTAACTTTTTTGATGTTTGTTTAAGTGATTTGACAAAATATTTGTCTTCAATAAAACAAAATTGAATTTATGATTGCATATTTTTTAAGATTCTTTGAATTAATTTGATTGTTTTTTTAGAACAATTTCGTCATTATGCACAAATTTGCAATGACATTTTTTATATCAATAAGCACTTTTTTTATTAGATGTCAAAAAAATCAAGGCAAGTTGAATTTCCTATCAAAAAAATCAAGGACAGTTATAGTTGTTTGTAATAAAATTACTTTGAATAGTGGGTTATTGTTCATAAAAATTCTTATTTCTTGCTATTTAATTCACTGCCAATGGTATCTTTTAAATGAAACAAATTACATTCAAACAATATCGTCAAATAGATCTTGCAATTTTATGTGTTCTAACTGCCGTCTTTGAAGCTGTTGCCACAATGGCATCCAGCACATGGTTCAGTCTTCAAGCTATGACGGTTTCTATAACTTTAGCGATTGTCTGCATTACATTTATGAGATGGAATCTATTTGCAATACTTCCCTCTTTTATAGGTGCTTTCGTTTACTGCACTGTAATTCGAGGTTCTTTAGCTCAATATATGATTTATTGTGGCGGAAGCTTATTTGTAGTCTTGATTTTGCCACTTGTGAAAAAATTTACCAAAGATAAAATACGAAATGATTTCGTTATTAAATTAATTTTCGTTTCTTCTGCCTACTTATCAATTGTATTAGGAAGATGGTGTTTTTCACTTATTTTTGAATTTAAATTCAACACGCTCCTTGCTTTTTTAGGTACCGATGTTCTTTCACTTTTATTTGCAATTCTCGTAATGGTTATTGCAAAAAACATTGACGGACTAATCGAAGACCAAAAATCTTATCTTATGCGTTTAGAAAAAGAAAGATTAGAAGAGTAAAATGCTAATTTGAATTATCCTTTTTATAGCATCCCACATTATTATAATTAACTGAATGGAGATTCTTATGAAATCAAAAGCTGCTGATTATCTTATTTATGATGAAAAAACTAAAAAGTACAGAGAGGATCCCGAACAGATTGTTCGCGATGATGTAGAAAAGCATCATTGGAAGCACGTCGGCTTAACAATTCTCAAAGATTGGCGTCTCTATCTTATGCTTCTTCCTATGATACTTGTCTTCTTCTTTTGGAGATATATGCCAATGTATGAGCTTTTAGGCTCATTCAAGATTTATGATGCTGTTAGAGAAGTGGCAGATCAGTTCTACTCCGGCTTTTCTTACTTTAGAAAGCTTTTTGTAGATTATCCTGATTTCTGGAGAGCTTTTAGAAATACATTTTTGTTAAGCTTTTACGGATTATGCTTCGGTTTTCCAATGCCCATCATAATTGCACTCTTCTTCAATGAAATCAAATCTAATCTTGCACGTAGCATATATCAGGTGCTTACATATTTGCCTAAGTTTATGTCAACTGTTGTTATGACTTCTCTTATAACAATGCTTGTTAGAGCAGCATCTCCCATTGCAGGTATCGAAATGGGTGTAATTTCAAGATTCCTTGTTTCAGTTGGAGCAATTACTCCTGAAATCGGTGATTTAGGTCTTTTAAATAGACCGGAATATTTCCGTGCTATTTATCAGATAAGTGGAATTTGGGAAACTGCAGGTTATGATAGCATAGTGTTCTTTGCTGCAATTATTGCAATTTCTCCAACAAGCTATGAGGCTGCGCAAATCGACGGAGCTAACAAATGGGCGCAAATGCGTTACGTAGTTCTTCCTAGTATTCTTTCAACAGTTGTAATTATGCTTATAACAAGAATTGGTTCTCTTCTTAACGTTGGTTATGAAAAGGTGCTTCTTCTTTATAATAAGAATACTTATGTAACAGCGGACGTTGTTTCAACATTTGCAAAAGAATTAGGTCTTGGCTCTTCGGGTCAGATTGGACTTGCTTCTGCAGCTGAAATGATTAACAACGTGGTTGGCATGCTTCTCGTTATCGGAGCTAACTCCATTGCCCGCAAGGCATCCGACGTATCACTTTATTAAGGAGGTAGCTAAAAATGAAAAGAAAACTTGAATTTACTGAACTTTTATTTAAAATATTGAGTTATTCATTTCTAACAGTATTTGCTCTTTGTTGCTTATATCCTTTCGTATATGCTATATCCGCTTCAATTAGTGGTCGTGAAGCTGTAGAATATGGTCACATTGTTCTTTTTCCAAAAGATATACAGTTTGAAGCATTTGCTAAAATGTTTAATGATAACAACTTCTGGAATGCATACACCAATACCCTTTTCATCACCTTTTACGGTACACTTTGGGCAATGGGCGTTGCTATTTTAGGTGGTTATGCCCTTTCAAAGAAGAGATTACTTTTCAGAAAAGGTATCAACTTCTTCCTTGTATTCACTATGTGGTTCTCTGCCGGTATCGTTCCTCAGTATATCAACTACCTTAATACTAAAGACGTTTTTGTTTCAATCGGAATTGTAGATGATAAATGGCTTGTAGTTATTGCGATGGGTATGGCAGCTATGAACATTATCCTTTTAAGAAATGCTTTTGAGGGTGTGCCTGCTGAAATTGAAGAGGCTGCGATAGTTGACGGCGCTACTGAATTCCAAGTACTTACTAATGTATATATTCCAATGAGTAAATCTACAATAGCAACTGTTGCTCTTCTGTTTGGTATATCTCGTTGGAATGGTTACTTCTGGGCGCGTCAGATGATTACCAACACTAACGAACAACCCCTTCAGGTATTTATCAGAAAATATCTTGAGGATTATCAAGACCCTGAAATTATGTCACTTTGGAATGAAAGTTATGCTTCTGACTCTGTAATATTTGCTCTTATAGTTTGCTCTGTTATTCCGATTCTTGTTATTTACCCCTTTATTCAAAAATACTTTGCAAAAGGCGTAAATATGGGTGGCGTTAAAGAATAATTCTTTTTCAATTTTTAGGTTATTATTGAGCAAGAATGCTCGTGATAATAAATATTTATATTATGGAGGAAAAAACCATGAAAAAACTCTTAGCATTCGCATTGGTGCTTGTGATGATGCTCTCTCTTGTAGCATGTCCTGACCAACCTGTTGTTGAAGACGAAGTTGTTCTTAGAATGGCAACCGGATACAACAACACAAAGACCGGAATTACATTTACCGCAGACTCCGGTATTAAAGAAGAAGGTCTTACACTTGCAGATGGCAAGACCTACTTTACAGGCGACCTTAAACCCACTTGGGCAGCACTTCAAGAAATTCTCGGTGTAACATTCGAAGATAAGTTCACAGGTGCAGGTTCCGCAGAAAAGGAATTTAAGGTATGGCAAGAAAAGCTTAACGAAGTAGATATGGTTTCTGGTTCCGCTGCTATTCTTAACGAAAACGGCGTTGCTGGTAAGCTCATCAACCTCGCTGATTATCTTGATCAGATGCCTAACTTCAAGGCTTATCTAGAATCTAACCCCATTGTTCGTCTCTCTATTACAGGTGACACAACAAACGGCGCAATCTACTTCTCACCCTATTTCGACGGTGTAAACGATATCGAACGTATGCCCCTTATGAGAACAGACTGGGTAGAAAAACTCCTTAACGGTGAAGGCGAATTCACAGCTGAAGCTTCTAATCAGCTTAAAGCAGCAGTTTATACTCCTTATATGCCTACAAGTGGCAAGGTTGAAGTTGATGCTGTTAACAAAGATGGCAATGCTGTAATCACACTTACAAAGGATTATGACAAGGCTGGTAATATTATTGCTAATATGAACGCTGCAGGCACACTTGACGGTGTTGCAGCAGTTAATATGCTTCGTAAATACATTGACGAAGCTTACAACGGTTACTACGGCACAAACAGAGCTGACCTCTTCATCGGTCAGGATGCTGCTTGGGACGCAGACGAGCTTGTTGCTCTTCTCCGTTGCGTAGTTGCTAACCCTCAGACACTTAACGGTGGCGATTCAATCGAAGGTCTTTTCTCTCGTGAAGATGACAACAACCAAAGACGTGTTGATATGTTCCGTTTCGCAGGAACACTCTTCGGAGTTCGTGGTCTTGAATCCCGTCAGGATTATCTCTATGTAGGTAATGACGGTATGCTCCATGACGCTCGTCAGGAAGAAGCTACTTACGTAGCACTTGAAAGAATGAACGCAATGGCTCAGGAAGGTCTTATTTCTTCCTCATTCATAGCAGAACAGAAGAACAATACTTCTACAATGCTTAAGACAGATGCTGGCTTTATGCACTACGACTACAACCAGACACAGACTGCTTATAATGAAACCGACCTTCAGGATGGTGAAAAGTATATGGCAGTTATGGTTCCCGTTGCTTGTTGGAATGACGGAACTGGCGAAAAATATATGAGATTTACAGAATCTTGGAGATCTGTTAAGACAGACGGTTGGGCTCTTTCTAAGGCAGGTATCGCTGATGATGCTAAGAAGCTTGAAAAGGCACTTGCACTTATCGACTATGCTTACAGTAGAGAAGGTCAGATCCTTATGTCCTATGGTCCTAAGGAATTCATCAAGCATGATGAAAACGGCAACATGGTAATGTTCAACTTCAATGGTCAGCAGTGGCCCGTTATCGCAGATGCTACATCTAAAGAACTTTGGACTCTTGCATCTGGTAACTATACAAACTATGCACGTTTCTATCTTGGTTCTACACTTTCTTTCGTAAAGAGCCAGTCCTTTGAATATCAGTGCACACACGTTGTTGGTAAGGAAGGCGCTGCTAAGATTTCTAATGCTATTGCACTTGGAACAATCAAGCATCCCGAACTTGCTATCACAGAAAATCCTTGGTACACATCAGTTCCCACAGTTCTTCCCACAACTGCAGGTGAAAATACAATTATCGGTGGATATGATAAGCTTGGTTCAAATGGTAACTTCTCTTCTTCTAAGGGTGGTATCAACTTCCTTGTAAGCATTATTCAGAATGGTTACACAGGCGATGTTCCTTCTTCTCGTGCCGAAATGCTCGAAGCAGTATCTGCAACATGGAGTGGCGAACAGTATCTTAAGATCAAAAATGACGCTTGGGTAAGACTTCAGGCTTTCTATGCAGATCTTAACAAATAATTCAATTATCACTAATTTTTAATTGCCAATCATAAGAGGGGGGGAGCCTCGCTCCCCCTCTCACAAAACTATTTTTTAACACTTTAAAATTTCGTGAAGTCGCGTCACGCGACGTTACGCGACAGAATGGATGAAATTATGTATAAGAAACAAATGAAATTTCAAAAGCTGGTTTGCCTTTTAGTTCTCGCAGCATCAGCTATTTTATTTATATATTCGCTCGGATTTGCTACTGATCTTTATGATGCTTTGTATCCACCAATGAAATCCGACCCAAACCTTTATGATGATAAATATATTACTTCCGTAAAGGGTGCTGAAATCTTTTGTCATATTCAGCCATTTAATAAAAATCTTACCACTGTATCAATAATTCTTATTATTTGCAGTTTAGCTTTATTTTTATCCAATACCCATTCACGCAGAAAATACTATGTGGCAAATTATGTTACAATAGCTATTTCTTCTTTGGCATATGTGGGTGTTGCTATTTGGTCTGCAATTAATGTTTCAAAGTTTAAAACCCAATATTTAACCACAGTTGACTTTGAAGCCCTTAAAGCATATGCAGAAGAATGGAAAACTCTTTATATCGACCAAAATTCTACATTTTGGTTTGATTTTGGTTTTGTTATTTCTGCTATTCTTATTATTGTTGCAGCTATAAACATTTTAAACTTAATTTGGAAAATAAAATTGATGAAACAAGAAGAACAGCTTATTAAAGAAGGATTGGAGGAATAAATGTATGGCTAAAATTATAGATGTTCAAAAAGACCGTTTACGTTATACAAAGAATTCCTCAACCGCTTCACAAGCTTACGTTGCAATTATATTTAATGTTCTCTATTTCGTCAGTATATATCATAAAAATGTAGGAAACTACTACTACAATAACACCATGGGATTTTCGGTTGTTTGTAATCTTCTTTTCCTTCTTGGTGCTTTTCTCTGCTCTGAAGGTGTAAAAAACTATAAAATGGGTTATTGCATTGCTTTTATTCCTTTGGGTGCATTTCAAATTTTGAGAATATTCTATATTCCGTTAAAAGCTCACAGTCAAATGATTTCAGTTGATGGCTTATCCACTATGGTTATGGATGATAAGCAGTTTATTTGGGTGTGTGTTTGCCTTCTTTGTTCAGCTCTTGCTTGCTTTGCAACAGGTCTTATTGGAATATATAGAACGAAAACTCTTAGAGATTACGAAAAAACTCTTTCTAATTAATTATCTCCAAACACTCCAAAAAAGAAAGGTGTGCATTTTATGGCTTCATTAAGCTTAAAGAATATTAACAAAATATATGATAATAACGTTCAAGCAGTTTTTGATTTTAATCTTGACGTTAAAGACGGAGAATTTATAGTTCTCGTTGGCCCTTCGGGTTGTGGTAAATCTACTACCCTTCGTATGATCGCTGGGCTTGAAGATATTACTTCGGGTGCGCTTATTATTGACGGCAAGGATGTTACCCAGTTGCCTGCTAAGGATAGAGATATTGCGATGGTATTCCAAAACTATGCGCTTTACGGTCATATGACGGTTTATGAAAATATGGCATTTTCACTTACCTTGCGTAAGGAAAATCCCAATATTATTCATGAAAAGGTTCTCGCTGCTGCTGAAATTCTTGGACTCACCGACCAACTTAATAAAAAGCCAAAACAACTTTCCGGTGGTCAGCGCCAGCGTGTTGCTATGGGACGTGCTATTGTTCGTACACCCAAAGTGTTCCTTTTTGACGAACCACTTTCCAATCTTGATGCAAAGCTTAGGGGTGCAACAAGACGTGAGATTCTTCTTCTCCATAAGCGACTTGGAACGACGATGCTCTACGTTACTCATGACCAGACTGAAGCACTTACTCTTGCAGACAGAATTGTATGTATGTCAATGGGTTACATTCAGCAAGTAGGTACTCCTCTTGAACTTTACGACAATCCTGCTAATACTTTCGTTGCAAGCTTTATTGGTCTTCCACCAATGAATTTCTTTAATGGTAAGATTGATAATGGTTATTTTGTGAGCGAGTATTTCTCTGCACCGCTAAATGAAAACCAAAAGAAAACTCTTTCTTCATATGTAGGCAAGGAAGTAATTTTAGGGGTACGTCCGGAAAATATTATTCAAGATAATAATGGTTACATAAATATTGATGTTACTCTTAATGAAAATCTCGGTCAAACAACACTTATTCACGGTAATGTAAAAGGACACAAGATCACTGCAAAATTCCGTGAATGGTGTGAATTCAAAAAAGGCGATTTAGTTTCTGCATCGATTACCAATATGCACTTTTTTGATAAAGAAACTACCAATGCTATAAGATAAGGAGCGAAAACATGAAACAAAAAAATAATTTTTTCAAGGAATTCGTTCGTAAATTCTTAGTAACCTTAAAAAAGAATCCTAGTATGATTCCCTTTGCTATGTTAATTGTATCTTTCTTGGTATTCTCTTTAAATCTCACAGACATTTCTAACACAACTGCAAGAATTCAGGGTATTGGAATGGGTCTTTGTGAATTCGTATCAATGCTACTTTCACTCTTGTGTATGATTTGCCTTTTGAACGCTTTCCCAAAAAGACAAAAGCCAAATTATTCTATGATTGCAATTATTTTGGTTTTCTTTGTAATAATCATCGTATCAGATATTATTTATATTAATCGTATAATCAATAGCGCAGTTAAAGTTACAAGTAGTACATTGTTCATTTATTCTGCCCAAAATGTTTTAACCATTCATATTGTTCTTGTAGCAATTACTGCAGTTACAGTTCTTCTCGAACCCTTGTTTGCAAAACTTCTTAAGAAAATTAACACAAGTGTTGAACTTGAAGAAACCACTGTTGCTGACATTGAACTTGTTGACGAGGAGTAAATTTCAACAATGGCTAAAGACAAACATAATTCCCCCCGTAATATTAACAAAGAAAAAGATTACTATAAATTAAATACTAAAGCAGTTGACAGACTTGTCAACGCAGATAAGATTGATACTTCAAAAGTCACTCAATTAAAAGACCCCGCCAAACAATATCGAAGTGGATTTTTAGATAGAATTCCTGCACCTGTTAAGGCATTATTTATCAAATTTTGGTTTAATGGTGCTGTTTGTTATTTCATCTTTTGGGGACTTGGTTTATATATTCCGAGTTATCTTGATATGATTGTAGTTCTATCAGTTGTTCTTGGTATGGTAACTGATTTGCTGACCAATAATGCACTTCGCTTTGTAGAAACCCTACCGGGTGAAAACGATAAGTGGATGATGTTTTCGAAGAAAAAATATTGGACTTTTATTGCTAATATCTTTTATTCATTCATTGTTCTCTACTGTGTTATTTGGGTATATGAAGTTATCAAAATTGGTGTTGAACCTATTCTTTTTGGTATTTTCTATATGTTAATTGATATATTGTTCATCAGTATGAAAAATCTAATGAAAACAATCATTAATGATGCAAAAAACAAGGTAAATAAACAATAATATGCTTAATACTTTATTTATTTCATCTAGTTCAGTGTGTTTTGAATGGAAGAATGATCTTCCCTATAATACTGAAAAAGAATATACCATCTATCTTGATGGAAATGAGGTTTTGACCTCCAATACAAACGTATTTTCTTTATTTGGACTTGATTCAAATAAAGAATACAAACTTACAAGTTCTATTTCGAATTTTGAAATTACTTTTAAAACAAAAAAAGATACTTGTGTTGTAAATGTTAAAGATTTTGGTGCAGTTGGTGATGGTATTACTGAAGATACTATGGCAATACAAACAGCAATCAACTGTCTTCCCCTCGGTGCTAAATTGTATTTTCCAAAAGGAACTTATCTTTCTGCTCCACTTTGCCTTAAGAGTCATATTGTTCTTGAATTTTCAGAAGGTGCTACTTTACTTGGTCATATTGATACAAGCAAGTACCCCGTGATTCCGGGACATACTATTGATATGTTAAATGGTGAAGAATTAGAGTTTGGTACTTGGGAAGGTAATTCTGTAACTATGCACCAAGCACTCATCTTTGCTGAATATGCAGAAGATATCACAATTATTGGTCCAGGCACGGTTGATGGAAATGCACAAAATTCTATTTGGTGGCAAAATCCTAAAGCACCTATTGGACGTCCACGTCTTCTCTTCTTTAATCGCTGTAAAGATATAAGAGTTCACGGAATTATTGCGCAAAATTCTGCTTCATGGCAAATTCATCCTTATTATTCTCAAAACATTGATTTGCTTGATATGTCTATATTTGCCCCCAAAGATAGTCCAAATACGGATGCCATCGACCCTGAGGCGTGTGATGTAGTTAATATCATTGGATGTAAATTCAGTGTTGGCGATGACTGCATTGCCATAAAATCTTCAAAGATTGATATGGCTAAAAAATATAAGACACCCGCTAATCGTCACACTATTCGCAACTGTATTATGCAATTTGGACACGGTGCGGTTACTCTTGGTAGTGAGATGAGTGGTGGTGTTACTAATCTTACTGTTAATCGTTGTATTTTCCGCAAAACTGATAGAGGTTTGAGAATTAAAACTCGTCGTGGACGTGGAAAATATGCAATAATTGATGGTGTGCTTTTTGAAAATATCAAAATGGAGGGCGTTATTACTCCCATTGCAATCAATATGTGGTATAATTGCTGTGATCCTGACAGATATTCTCAATATGTTTGGTGTCGCGATGCTCTTCCTGTGGATAATCGCACCCCATATCTTGGTGATTTCACATTTAGAAATATGGAATGCACCGATTGTGAAGCAGCTGCTTGTTATTGCGACGGCTTGCCTGAACAACCTATAAAATCCATAACATTTGAAAACATTCGATTTACATTTTCAGATAATGCCAAACCTTTCGTTCCGATTATGAAAAATTTTGCTGAGAAGGTTTGCAAAATGGGTATGTATCTTGATAATGTTGAAACTATAACTGTAAAAGATATTACTATAGAAGGTAATGAAGGCGAAAAAATCATTACCAAAAATGTTAAAAACATTGTAAAATAACTTTGAAAGGATGCTTTTATGTACGCAAAAATTGATGCCTATATCGACAAATTGCTTAATTGCTCAACTTCTGATGCACCGATTTGGAATATTGAAAGCATTCGACAAGGCAAAAAACCGCATTGGAATTATATTGACGGATGTATGATTACTTCCCTTCTTGAGATTGGAAAGATTACTGAAAATCCTAAATATTTTGATTTTGCTGAAAAATTCATAGATTATTACGTTTTTGATGATGGCACTATTCGTGGTTATGATATTCAAAAATATAATCTTGATGACTTGAACGAAGGCAGAGTGTTATTTGAACTTTATGAAAAGACGGGAAAAGAAAAATATCGTCTTGCAATTGAGCATCAAGCACTTCAACTCAAGAGTCAACCAAGAACCTGTACAAATAACTTTTGGCACAAGTTCATTTATCCCAATCAGATATGGCTTGACGGTCTTTATATGGCACAGGTATTCAGCACTAAATATCAAAAATACAAGGGTAATAAAGATTATACCGATATTCTAATGCAAATTAAAAATGTCAGAAAATATATGTTTGACGAAAAAACAGGTCTTTATTATCATGGCCTTGATTGTTCCAAATCAATTTTCTGGGCAGACAAAGAAACCGGTCTTTCAAAGAATTTCTGGCTACGAGCTATTGGTTGGTACACAGTTGCGATGATTGACATTATCGAAATATGTGATGATGATAACGTTAAAGCTGAAATTTCCAAGATTTTTGCCGAGCTTATGCACTCAATTATCCGTTATCGAGATAATGAAAGCAAAATGTACTATCAAGTTGTCAATATGAGTGACTGCGAAGGAAATTACCTTGAAACTAGCGGTTCTTCTATGCTTGCTTATGCTATGCTCAAGGGTGCACGTTTAGGTGTTCTTCCCTGCGAATTTGCCACATTCGGCAAAGAAACCTTTGATGGTATTTGCTCAAAATATCTTCAAATCAAGGAAGATGGAGATTTAAATCTTTCCGGTATTTGCTTGGTAGCAGGACTTGGTCCTGAAAATAATCTTCGCCGTGACGGTAGCTTTGAATATTATATTTCTGAACCTATAGTCGAAAATGATGCTAAAGGTGTTGCCCCATTCATTCTCTGCTATACTGAAATTTTAAGAATTTAGGTAAAAATATGAAACTAATGATTCGAGCACACGACCTTGGTGTTAAGGGTGCAGAAAATATAAATAATCGCTTGTGTGAATTGGGACTTGATGGCGTTCAATTCGTTGCGTACAAGTCTATTGAGGGAGTTGCTTGCTCCCCTAATCAGCTTACTCAAGAACAAGCGAACAAAATCTCTCAGATAATAAAACAAAACGGCAAAGATATTGCTCTTATAGGTGCTTATTTTAATCCCGTTCATCCAAATACTGCTAAAATTGATAATGGTATTTCCGTTTTTAAGGATTACATCTCATTGGCTAAATCAATTGGATGTGATTACGTTGGTAGTGAAACCGGCTCTTACAATGGTGACCCGTGGATTTATCATCCAATGAATCATTCTGATGAAGCACTGGACAGAGTTATTGATACATTCTCTTACCTTGCTGAATATGCAGAGTTGCACAATGTAAATATAGCTATGGAAGGCGCATTCGGTCACGTTTGTCACACCCCTGAACGACTTAAAGAAGCTGTGGATAGAATTGGAAAGAGTAACATCAAGTATATTTTTGACTTGTATAATTATCTCGATATTTCAAACATTGATACTGCTTATAATATTTTAGAACGCGGTATTTCACTTTTCGGTGATAAAATTCTTCTTTTCCATATCAAAGATTTTATTGTCGAAGATAATAAATTAAAACAGTGTGGAGTTGGCAAGGGTATTCTTGATTTTGACAGAATACTTAAAACAATATACAACCACAATCAAAATGCAATTTTGGTTTTGGAGGGTACGGTTGGAGATGATCTCCCCTATGCAGTTTCCCTTTTATCAGATAAAATCAACAAAATTGAATTAGCTCAAAGCGATATTCAGTAAAGGAGTCTTATGGCATACTTATCTCTTAAAGACATTAACAAAATTTATCCCAACGGCTTTCATGCCGTTCACAACTTCAATCTCGAAATCGAACAAGGTGAGTTTATTATTTTCGTTGGACCTTCAGGGTGTGGAAAATCAACTACTCTTCGTATGATTGCTGGTCTTGAAGATATAAGCAAGGGTGAATTTTACATAGACGGCAAATACGCAAATGAAATGCGTCCTCGTGAAAGAGGTGTAGCAATGGTTTTCCAGAGCTATGCTCTTTATCCTCATCTTTCTGTTTACGATAACCTTGCGTTCGGTCTTTCCCTTCAAGGTATAGACGAAGACGTTATTGAAGAAAAAGTTCTTGCTACTGCTAAGATTCTCGGTCTTACAGATTATCTTGACAGAAAACCGAGAGCTCTTTCAGGTGGTCAGCGTCAAAGAGTTGCCGTAGGACGTGCTATTATTCGTAAGGTTGGTATATTCCTTATGGACGAGCCACTCTCAAACCTTGATGCAAAACAGCGTGTTACAATGCGTTCCGAAATTACCGATATTCATAGAAAAGTTGGCTCAACCACTATTTACGTTACTCACGACCAGACTGAAGCTATGACTATGGCTGACAGAATCGTTGTTATGAAGGATGGTTATATTCAGCAGGTTGGTTCTCCATTTGAGCTTTATTTCAAACCCGTTAACCTCTTCGTTGCAGGATTCATTGGTGAACCTCCTATGAACTTTGTTCGTGCTACTGTTCACAACCGTTGCGTTGAAATTGCAGGTGCTAAACACGATCTTTCTTTGGTTATTGGAAATGATATCGATGCTTATGAAGGTAAAGATATTATACTAGGATTCCGTCCTGAAGCAATTTCACTTGCTGATGTTGATAATGCCTTTAAGTTTTCTGCCGAAGTTGAACTCACAGAGCTTCTTGGTGATAACACTAATGTTTATGTTGATATGCTTGGTGAAAAAGTAATCCTTAAGGTTGATCCACACGATACTCCTAAAATGGATGCTACAATTTCTTATTATGTTCCCCACAAGAGTGTTTATCTCTTTGATGCGGTAACTGAGGAAGTTATTAACAAATATTAATGGCAAATAAAAAACAGGTGGTTTGAAACCACCTGTTTTTTATTTGTTTATTAAAAATTGAAGTATCTCAATGCGTTGTGATAACAAATACCTGAAACGATTTCGGTAAGTATATCCATATCCATAGGATATTCTCCGTCTTCTACCCATTTGCCGATGAGGTTACAAAGTATTCTTCTGAAATACTCGTGGCGAGGATAGGAAACAAATGAACGGCTATCAGTAAGCATACCTACAAAGCGAGCGAGCATACCGAGGTTTGCAAGTGCCTGCATCTGTGCTTCCATACCATCTCTTTGATCGTTAAACCACCAGCCGGAACCAAACTGAATCTTTCCTGCTACGGGTGCTTTCTGGAAGTTACCGAGCATAGTGCCTAAAACGTAGTTATCCTTGGGATTAAGTGTATAAAGAATTGTCTTGGGAAGGCAATCTCTATATTCAAGTGAATCCATAAACTTAGAAAGATTTTCAGCTATGCAGAGGTCATTGATGGAGTCAAAACCAACGTCTGCGCCGAGCTTTTCGTACATTCTTCTATTGTTATTACGAAGTGCGCCAATATGAAGCTGCATTGCCCAACCAAGTCTTGTGTATTCTTCAGCACAAACTGTAAGCATTGCTGTCTTGAATGCATCAATTTCTTCGTTTGTAAGAGTTCCTCCTGCCATTCTCTTATTGAATGCCGCTTCTGCATCGCCCTCACCGTAAGGAACGTATTCAAGTGCGTGGTCGGAAAGACGGCAGCCGTGGTCATGGAAGAACTGAATTCTTGCTCTCATCCAAGCAACGAGCTCGGAGTAAGACTTTACACCTGTCTGCTCGATATAAGGAACAAAGGTTTCTTTGCCGATTTCAACTGCTTTATCAGGACGGAATGTGGGCAAAATCTTTGTTTCAAAGTTTACAAGCTGCTCGTGATATTCAAGTGTATCAAGAGGATCGTCAGTTGTACAAATAATAGCGACATTGGAGCGCTTAATAAGATTCTGTGCACTGTATTCGTCCTTTGCAAGACATTCGTTTACTCTATTCCAAATTCTTTCACAGCTCTCTTCGTTAAGAGTTTCGTCGATATCGAAATATCTCTTAAGCTCGAGGTGTGTCCAATGATAGAGTGGATTGCCGATAAGATAAGGAACTGTTCTTGCAAATGCTTTGAATTTTTCATATTCATCAGCGCCGCCTGTGATATATTCCTCATCAACACCGTTTGTTCTCATCTGACGCCACTTATAATGGTCACCACCAAGGAAGAGGTCAAAGGCATTTCTGAATTTATAGTCCTCTGCAATCATCTTAGGTGAAAGATGGCAGTGGTAGTCAATAATGGGAAGATCTTTAACTGCAGCATAAAGCTTTCTTGCAGTTTCGGTCTTAAGCATAAAGTTATCGTTAATAAAACTCATAGTGTTACACCGTCCTTAAATATTGAAATTTCGCGATAGGAGTGCTGTTCATTCTTAGTTTCCTCTCCTTCTGCGACTCTAATTATATATTCAAACAATTCGTTTGTCAAGGGATTGCCCTGGAGTGTGGGAGAAGCATCAAAGTCAATCCAATTAGATTTTCTTTCTGCAAGTGAATGATTTGTTGCTATCTTAACTGTGGGAACTGGACCACCAACGGGAGTTCCACGTCCTGTTGTGAAAAGAATAATATGAACGCCGGCTGCGGTAAGATTCGTAATTGCGACGATATCATTACCCGGACCATTGAGAAGCGAAAGTCCGTTTTTACTAATAACATCACCATAATCAAGTACGTCAACAACCTTTGAAAGACCACCCTTTTGAATGCAACCAAGCGATTTTTCTTCAAGTGTACTAATTCCGCCCTTTTTATTTCCGGGGGATGGATTTTCATAGATAACTTGATTATGTCTTGTATAATAATCCTTGAAATCGTTAATAAGCTTAACGCACTTATTAAATATCTCTTCGTTCTCTGCTCTAGCCATCAAAAGATGCTCTGCACCAAACATTTCGGGAACCTCAGTAAGTACACAGCTACCACCACTTGCAATAACCTTATCTGAAAGTCGTCCAACAAGAGGATTGGCAGTAATTCCACTATAGCCATCACTTCCGCCACATTTAAGACCGATTTTGAGTTTACTTACGGGCACGGGCTGACGTTTAAATGTATTTGCATATTCCTGAAGCTCTTTTACAAGTCTAATTCCCTCTGCAACATCGTCATCAAAATCCTGTGCATTAAGGAATTTTACTCGTTTTTCGTTTGTTTCACCGAGAACCTTTTTGAAAACATCGATATTGTTGTTTTCGCAACCGAGTCCAAGAACAAGCACACCACCTGCGTTGGGATGATTTACAAGTCCTCGCAAAATAAGCTGAGTCGTAGTTTGGTCATCACCAAGCTGAGAGCAACCGAATGGGTGTGGGAAATGAAGCGCACCCGTTTCTTTAGCAATCTGCTCTGCTACCTTATTTACACAGCCAACAGTTACCACAATCCAAACATCGTTTCTGATACCCACATTGCCATCTTCTCTGACGTATCCCATAAAAGTACGACTTTTATCTTCTTCATCAATATCGTAGAAAGTAGGTTCATAGGTGTATTCAAGATTGCCTGAAAGATTTGTTTTTATGTTGTGGTTATGTACATGCTCTCCCTTTGCAATATCAACTATTGCATGTCCTATAGGGTTGCCGTATTTTATGATGTTTTCACCCGCCTTGATATCACGAAGTGCATATTTATGCCCGTCATCAAGGTTGATATCAACATTGTCAAGTTTATTAATTAACATTTTTCAATCTCCTCTTTCAAGAAGGAAAGATCCTGTCCCCAAAGTTCTTCATTAGCAAGAATTTCAGCTACTGAATGATCTCTCATAAATGCCACTACCTCGGGTGCATCCTGAGGCATATCCGTCTTATAAAATTCGATAAGCTTTGCAAAAGCGAAGATAAGAGTTTCTGGCATCTTATTATATCTCTTAATGTATTCAAGAATTGAAGGAAGAACTCTTACTTTAAATTTACTTACGGAGTTAAGAGAGATAGCAGAAAGATAGTGCTTGATATAGGGATTACCAAATCTTTCAACTACGCTATTTGCATAAGCAAGAAGCTCGTCTTGTGGAAGGTCAAGTGTTGGGCAAATCTCCTCAAAAACACACTTGCGAAGATGAGCACACATTCTTTCGTCATCGATGCAGCTCTTTACTGTATCAAATCCCTCAAGCATAGCATAAGGAACAAGTGATGTATGCGCACCGTTAAGAATACGTACCTTTCTTGTTCTATACATTTCAAGCTTGTCCTTTGTAACTATAACGTTAAGTCCTGCAGAAGCAAAAGGAAGCTCGGCTTCAAGATCGTGCTCGGTTTCAATTACCCAAAGATGGAAGAATTCTGATGTATTAAGCATATTATCTTCATAACCAAGACCGAGATCTTCACCTCTTGGGAAACCTGTATTAATTCTATCTACCAATGTGTTAGTAAATACATTTTCTTTTTCTACCCACGCACAAAAATCAGCGCCGAGATTCCAAAGTTCAGCATATTTAAGAATACATTTTTTAAGATTGTCGCCATTTCTATCAATAAGTTCGCAAGGAAGGAAGATAAAACCACCAAGTCCAAGTTCAAATCTTCTCTTAAGAAGGAGTGTTACCTTGGCAGGGAAAGTTTTAGGAGGAGCATCCGTAATATTGTCTTCATTCGAGAAAACGATACCTGATTCAGTAGTATTAGAAACTACAAAACGGAAGTCAGGATTTTCTGCAAGTTCAAGATACGCATTAAAATCTTCATAAGGTTTAACGCAACGAGAAATTACGTCAACAACAGTTGTATCAACACCTTCAACACCACGAATAACGTGAGTATATACACAATTCTGTGCAGAAAGAAGGTCGCACATTCCCTGCTCAATAGGCTGTACCACTACAACATTACCATTAAAGTTTGAAGTTTCATTAACCTTTTGAAGCATCCAATCCACAAATCCGCGAAGAAATCCACCCTCGCCAAATTGAATGACTCTTTCAGGTCTTATAGTCTTTTCGAAATTCATAAAGTTTCCTCCGTTTTCTATAAGAATTTGATTTAATATCAAAAAAATATTACCAATTTATACATAGATATAAATACCCATATATATTTTATACTTATTTATATGACTACGCCTTAAAAAATTTGCATAATTTGCTAAAGAGTCTTGATTTTTTTGATATAGAGTGCTATAATATCTTTATAATTATGATGGAGTGTGTATTTATGAATTCTAATATGATAAACAAACAAAATAATTTTTATTATCATCGAACCGAAAACAAGACTTGTTCTAATTCAACGCAACACTTTCATTCTGGTTTTGAAATTTACTATATGAAAGAAGGAAAATGTCATTATTTCATCAATGACCGTTCTTTTGATATAATTGCAGGTGATATTGTCTTGATTCCTGCTGGTGTTCCCCACGGAACTAACTACGGTTCAAAGCCTTGCACGCGTTTATTGATAAATTTCGCTAACAATTTTATTTCTCCAGATATTTTAGATGCTATCAAAGGACTTGGAAATATTTATAGAAACAACGAAACAATTCCCACAATTAATGAATTGTTCTATTTGATTGAACACGAATACATTAAAAATGATACTCTATCTCGTTCAGCATTAAGGTCTTATACTGAAGGGATTCTTATGATTATGATAAGAAATAGTAAAAATGTAGAACCTGAAAGAAACTCGATTATAAAAGCAGCGGTTAAGTATATCCAAGAGAATTATGCTTCAACAATCAGACTTGCTGACGTAGCTAAAATGTTATCTGTCAGTGAAGAGCATCTTTCAAGAACCTTTAAGAAAGAAATTACATTTGGATTTAGTGAATATATAACTTTGATAAGACTGCAAAAAGCTGAGCATATGTTAAAAAATGAACCTAGCCGTTCGGTTACTGAGGTTGCTTATGCTTGCGGATTTAATGACAGCAACTATTTCTCGTATAAGTTTAAGAAGGCTTATGGTTTAACTCCATCTGAAGTTCGTGATGGTCAAGAAAATGAAATTCCAAGCCCTCCAATTACATAAGAAAAGGATAAATTATGGAAGATTTACTATTTGTTATAAATGCCACACTACCAATAGTTTTTATGATAGTTGTTGGTTACTTTTTAAAAAAGATAGGTTTAATAAAGGATGTAGTTTCTAAAGATTTAAATACATTAGTCTTTCGCATCTTTTTGCCTGTTATGTTGTTTTTAAACGTATATAAAATTCAAGATTTTTCAAATCTGGATTTTTCATTTGTTTGGTATGCTATTATAATTACAGTTCTTCTCTTCCTTATAGGTATACCAGTAATGAGTTTACTATTTAGAGAAAATCGTCAAAGAAGTGTTATGCTTCAAGGCATTTTTAGAGCTAATTATGCTTTAGTGGGTATTCCTCTTGCTGAATCTCTATTTGGTGTTGAAGGAAGCATAATGGCTTCTCTATTATCAGCTTTTATTGTTCCTGTTTTTAATATTCTTGCTGTAGTTACACTTACCTTATTCTCAGCAGGTGATAAAAAGCCAAGCTTAACAAATGTTCTAAAAGGTATAGCAAAAAATCCATTGATACAGGGAATTTTGTGTGGTTTCATAGCTCTTGGAGTTCGTGCTATTTTTCAAGAATTAAATATAGATTTCAGACTTACCTATATTCAACCTGTCTACAAAACATTACAAAATCTTTCAAATATAGCAACACCACTTTCTCTTTTAGTGCTTGGAGCAAGATTTGAGCTTTCTGCCATTCCGCATCTAAAAAAACATATTATTATTGGTATAATCAATCGTGTTGTATTAGTACCAGTAATAGGAATTTCGATTGCATGGCTATTGAATAAATTTACAGGCGCGCAGTTTGCAAGTTTGGTTGCTTGTTTTTGTACTCCGGTTGCCGTTTCAAGTGTTCCTATGTCACAAGAAATGGGTGCTGACGCTGATCTTATGGGCCAGCTCGTAATTTGGACCACAATTTTCTCCACTTTCAGTATTTTCATTGCTTCTTACATTTTAAGAGTATTAGGCATTTTCTAATAATGTCAATAAATTAAAGGTTTTCGTGAGAAAACCTTTTTTATTTGAACTTTTTATGAACAACCCTTGTGCAATATATCAAAAAAATCAAGTGTGTTTTTGTGAGAATATGAGAAAATTCATTTTTAGAGGTTTTTACTGTATAATTAACACTAAATTTATTGATTTTTTTAATATAATATGGTAAAATATACACAATGGCATAATATTTCAAAAATTCACAATAATTGTGCTAAAGAATGGAGGAATTTTATGAAAAAATCTCTTAACACAAGGTTTATCTCATTGTTGCTCATAGCTCTTATGGTGCTTCCGATGATGATGCCTTTTATGGCTGTTTTCGCAGCTGACATAACAACTTATGTGCTTGATCCCGGCACACTTGCTGATGTTTCTAGCGGCAAGAAGGCTGAGGGCGATACTGACACAGGTGGAACTGACAACTTTTTCACCGTTCACTACAAATCAGGCACAAAAATCGAATCAAATTCTAAAGATTTCCTTGGTTTTACTTCAACAAAAAGAATTGACTTCCAAGGCGCAATCAATACTTCAATCCCCTCTGGTGCTATTTCCTTCACAACTCAGGATTCGGCAACTATCAAATTGTTCTGGGGATGTACAAGCAACCTTTCACAAGTTGGTGTTTATGATGCTAATGGCGAAGTGGTTACTCAAACAAATGAAGAGGTTGTTTCAAATGGTCTTTTTGTTTCAGAACTTACAATCAATTCCGAAGGTAAATACTACGTTGGTGGTATGACCGCAGGCTTCTATCTTTATAAGATTGAAGTAACTACTAAAACTATTGATAAAGGTCCTAGAGATAATTGGGAAAATGTCAAAGCTCCTACATTTGCCAATATCACAAAAAACGATGACGGTTCAATTGGCATAACAGTAAATGCTTTGGTTGACCATCACGGTGCTGACTATCTCACAGTAAATATGTATCAAGATGGCAAGGTTATTTCGACTGCTAAATCAACATCGTTCAAATCTCAGCATGCGCTTATGCTCACTCCTGTTGAATCAGGTACATATGAATTTGAAGCCATTATTTCTCGAGAAGGAGAAGTAGATAAAGCAACTGAAAAAGCAACATTTGAATATGTTCTTCCCCTTGCAGTTCCTTTTATAACAATCGCTTCTAATCTTGGAAACGGTGAAGTAAAGGTTATTTGGAACCCAACAAGAGAAGCCGAAAAATACAACGTTTATGTTGGTGGTAATTTGTACGAAACAACTGAAAACCGTGACATAGTAATCTCAGGTCTCTCGGTTGGAAAGCTTGCACAAATTGCGGTTGAAGCTGTTCGTGGTAAGGAGGTTTCTGAACGTGCTTCTGTAAATGTTACAGTTGGAGCAGAAAAACGCGATTGGGATTTTACTGTTTACGGTCCCTCTACCAACAGAAGTGATAATGTATTTACTGAAAACAAAGATGGTTCTGTAACAGTTAAATCAATCAATGGTAAGGGTAAACTTCAGCCCACGGGTGCTGACGGTCTTGCATATTATTATACCGCTATTCCCTCCGATCAAAACTTTACATTCCGAGCAAAAGTTACTGTTAACTATTGGAAGTACTCAAATGGTCAGGACGGCTTTGGTCTTATGGTTATGGACCATGTTCCATCCACTGACTACACTACAGCAAACTTCTGGTCTAATCTTTATATGGCTACTTCTACAAAGATTGAATACCGCTATGAAGACCTTGAAGATGGCGAATATAGACTTTATACAACTGATTCTGTAAATGGTGATAAATATAGCATGAAGCTTGGTATTGGTTCAATCTCTAAGATTGGTATCAATCAATCTATCATTGATCGCACAACTTTAGGTGAACAAGGCCTTATTGTTGGTCAAACAGGTTATCTTCAGTCTTTAGTACAGACTCTTGAATGCCAAGCAGGCTTGCTTGGTAAAAAAGCCGGAACTTATAATATTATTGGTGGATATCAGAACGAAATAGCACCTGAAGGAACATTGGCTGATGAATATCTCATCACTGAAATGACTCTTGAAATTCAAAAAAATAATACCGGTTATTTTATCACATATTATGACAAGAACGGCAACGTTGTAAGAACTATCAAAAACTATGAGCCCGATGCGCTTGAACAATTTGACAAGGATTATGTTTACGTTGGTATGTTCGCTTCTCGTAACGCAAGTGTTACATTCAGTGATATTTCACTTACAACTATTAATGAAGCTGACGATAAGCCTGCAGAACCCAGACCTATCGAAAAAATTGAACCAACAGTAACAGTTACATCATCAACTTCAATAACAACAACTGACTATAATCTCGTTGCTGACTTTAACGTTGCAGGTACTGTTGACGTATTTGTAAACAACAAAAAGCTTCTTTCAGGTGTTGAAGTAGCTGCGTATGAACGACTTAACACAATTTTAGATCTCAACGGTATCGCTAAATACAATGAGCCTAATTTGCTTAGAATAGTATTTACTCCCGATCCAGATCAAGAATTGCCCCCATACACTGCTCTTTCTAAAACAACTCCAGTATGGCACAATGTAGATATAACTCTTTACAAGGGCAATTATCATAGAAAAACTATATATGTAGCTCCATACCCCACAGGTATGTACTATGGTAACGGTACTCCCGAGCATCCTTATGATATCTATACTGCTATTAAGCTTGTAGTACCCGGTCAAACTATTATTCTTATGGAAGGTACATATAAGCTTGAAACAGGCCTTAGAATTGAAAGAGGTATTAATGGTACAGAAGACAATCCAATTAGAATGATTGCCGATCCAGATGCAAAAACAAGACCCGTTCTTGACTTTGTTCACCTTGGAACAGGTATCACCCACGGTGGTAACTGGTGGTATTTCCATGGTTTTGACGTTACTAATACAATTGACGGAAGCAAGGGCTTCCAAGTATCCGGTAACAATAACGTTCTTGATCAGATCAATGCATACTACAATGGTAATACAGGTATTCAGATCAGCCGTTATCACGTTGTTGACCTTACAATCGATCAATGGCCTGCTAATAACCTCATTCTTAACTGTACATCCTACGGCAACGCAGACTCCGGTTATGAAGATGCAGACGGATTTGCAGCTAAGCTCACAATCGGTGAGGGTAACGTATTCGACGGTTGTGTAGCGCACCACAATGCCGATGACGGTTGGGACCTTTTCGCTAAGATTGCAACTGGTGAAATCGGTGCTGTAACTATCAAAAACTGTGTGGCATACGAAAACGGTTTCCTTGAAGATGGAACAGTTGCCGGCAATGGTAACGGATTTAAAATGGGCGGTGACTCCCTTCCCGGTCAGCACAAGATTATTAACTCTATCGCATTCAACAACAGAGCAAAAGGTATTGATTCTAACTCTTGTCCCGATATCACAGTTACTAACTGCATTAGCTATAACAATGGTTCTCATAACATAGCATTCTATACAAATAGTGCTAACAACACAGACTTCTCAGCTACAGGTATCATTTCTATTAAAGATAATAAGTTATCAGGTGATGCACTTGTTAAAGAGCAGTTTAAGCCTCTTGGAAACCAAGATACTGATAAATACGATAATCCTAATAACTACTATTGGAATGGAACATCTTGCGCAAACAAGAATGGTGACACTTTGACTACCGATATTTTTGTAAGCACTGAATTTACAGAAATCACAAGAAATGAAGACGGTTCAATTAATATGAATGGTTTCCTTGAACTCAATAGCAAGGCGCCTGCAGGAATGGGTACAACAGGTGACTCTACTCCCTCTAATAGAATAGAGCTTGATTCTGATGAAACATGTACATTTGCAGAATCATGGACGGTTACCGATATGTTTGTACACTGGCACGAATGTGAATGCGGAAACAAGAGCGACATCGAATTCCACGATTTTGAATATGTTACTGATCTTGAACCCACAGAAACTAAACCTGGATATAAACACAATGAATGTAAGGTTTGTGGATTTAAAGAACCTACAATCGAAATTCCCGCTCTTAGAGATAATCAACCTGTTGAAACTCCAAGTGGTATTCTTGGATTCTTCCAAATGATTTGGAATGCAATCATTAGCTTCTTTAAGATGCTTTTCGGTTTATAATTTATTAAAACTTCATCCCCCGAATATTCGGGGGATGTTTTATATTAAAAAGGACACTTCATTTGAAGTGTCCTTAAATTTAATAATCAAGATGGCTGTTTGCCAAAGTAAGCTTGAATACCACCGTCAACATAAAGGATCTGTCCATTTACGAAATCGGATGCGCTAGAAGCGAGGAATACAGCAGGTCCTGCAAGATCCTCGGGATCTCCCCAGCGTCCTGCTGGTGTCTTTGTATCTGTGATAAAGCTATCAAAAGGATGCTTGCTTCCATCCGCCTGTGGCTCGCGAAGAGGAGCTGTCTGGGGAGTTGCAATATATCCAGGACCAATACCATTACACTGAATATTATACTGACCGTATTCGGATGCGATATTTCTTGTAAGCATCTTAAGACCACCCTTAGCAGATGCGTAAGCAGAAACTGTTTCACGACCAAATTCACTCATCATAGAACAGATATTAATAATCTTACCACTTCTCTGCTTAATCATTGAAGGAAGAACTGCCTTTGAAACGATGAATGGCGCGTTAAGGTCAACGTCGATTACCTGACGGAACTCACTTGCCTTCATCTCAATCATAGGAATTCTCTTAATAATTCCTGCGTTATTTACGAGGATATCAATAACACCAACTTCATTTTCGATCTTCGCTACCATTGCATTAACTGCATCTTCATCGGTAACGTCACAAACGTAACCTTTTGCATCAATGCCGTCAGCTGCGTATGCAGCAAGTCCGCGATCAACGAATTCTTGTTTGATATCATTGAAAACGATTTTTGCACCAGCAGCGTGGAGTCCTTTAGCTATTGCATAACCAATACCATAAGAAGCACCTGTAATAAGGGCAACCTTTCCCTCGAGTGAAAAATTCTGAATACTCATCTTCTCTTCTCCTTTTTATCTAAGATCCTTTGTAAGAATATGGTCCATATCAGTAAATTCCTGATTTTCGCCACACATTGCCCAAATAAAAGAATAGTTCTTTGTTCCAACACCACTATGTATTGACCAAGAGGGAGAAATAACCGCTTCCTCATTGTGCATAATAATATGACGTGTTTCATTAGGCTCGCCCATCATATGGAATACTGCATCGTTTTCTTCCATATCGAGATAGAAATAAACTTCCATTCTTCTTGCGTGTGTATGTGAGGGCATTGTGTTCCAGTTAGAACCAACTTCAAGCTGTGTAAGTCCCATTGAAAGCTGACAAGACTGCATTACCTCGGGGTGAATATACTGGTTGATAACACGCTTATTGCAATCTTCAAGTGAACCACAGGGCACTTTTCTTGCCTTTGTAATATCAATCTTTCTAATAGGATATTCTGTATGTGCAGGGCAGCTTGTTGCATAGAATTTTGCTGGACAAGCAGGGTCAACTGAACGGAAAACGATGTCCTTATGACCACGTCCAACATAAATACCATCACGGGGATTCATTTCATAAACTTCACCGTCAATAACAATTTCACCCTTACCACCGATATTGATACAACCAAGCTCTCTGCGCTGAAGGAAATAATCAGCGGCGAGCTCTTTGCCAGCTTCAAGTGAAAGCTCATTATCAACAGGATAGATACCAAGAACAATAATTCTATCGATATGGCTATAAACCATTTTTACGTTGTCTTTTGTAAAAAGGCCTGAAATGTGAAATTCTTCTCTAAGTCGATCAGTTGTATAATACTTGACGTCCTTAGCATTAGCAGCGTCTCTAACTTCCATAATAAAATCTCCTTTTATTAAAACAAAAATTTCTTCATAATAAAGATACCACATTTTATTAGATAAATCAAGTATTTTTGTAAATTTAATATTATTTTGTATATATTATACAAATATATATTATCAATTAAATTTGATGGAATATTTTTTAAAAAAGGGTGGAAATTTTCTTGATTTTATGATATAATGACTATAATTAGGTTAATTATACCCTTTTTATATATATGCTATTAATACAGGAGGGCTTTATGGCTCATTATATAGAAAAACTTGAAAAACTAACTTTGCCACTCGTTGTGCTAAATGGAACTGTGGCATTCCCTGCTATCACCGTCAATTTCGAGCTTTCTGACAAAGCTAATATTGCAGCAATCGAGGCGGCGAATAGTGTTAATTCTTTTATATTTTTAGTTTCTAAGAAACATATTTCTAACGATCCAATTGAGTTTGATAAGATTTTTAATATCGGAACTGTTGCAAAAATTAAGCAATCAATAAAAACTCCCGAAGGCAAGCTCCGCGTTATTGCTGAAGGCTTTTCAAGAGGTGTAGTTGAAGAATACAGAAATTTTGCAAATTATAGAGTTGCTGAAGTCATTTGCAAAACACTTACACTTGAAGATCCCGATCAAATCCAGGTTGAAGCACTCACAAGAGAAGCTCTCACAGCCGTTGAAAAAATGTCCGGGTTTTTACCTGCTTCTTCAAAAGAAGTTATCTCAACTATTAAAACAATCAAAAATCCTGGTGCGCTTGCCGACTTTATTGCTTCAAACATTCTTGTGAGACACACCGACAAACAAGAAATTCTCTCTTGTTTTGAACCTATCAAGCGTCTTGAAAAACTTATTGTTATTCTTGAAGAAGAAACAACACTTCTTGAATGCGAGAGCGCTATACACAAGGAAGTTAGAGCACGTCTTAATAAAAACCAAAAAGAATATTATCTTCGCGAACAGCTCCGTGTTATTAAAGACGAGCTTGGAGAAACAGGTGAGGTTGATGAATATTTCGACCGAATTGCCGAAATGCATTTCCCCGAGGATATTGAAGCTAAGCTATTAAAGGATGCTGAAAGAATGGCTCGTCTTCCCTTTGGCTCTGCTGAACTTTCAGTTATGAGAACTTATTTTGAAACTATACTTGATATTCCGTGGAACAATTCAACCAAGGATAGAACAGATATAGTTGCAGCTTCTAAAATTCTTGAACGCGATCACGATGGTCTTGAAGATGTTAAGAAAAGAATTCTTGAATTCCTTGCAGTTAAGGAACTTAATCCCGATCTTAAAAATCAGATTATCTGTCTTGTTGGCCCTCCAGGTGTTGGTAAGACATCTATTGCATCATCTATTGCCAATGCCATGAAACGCAAATACGTTCGCGTTTCACTTGGCGGTGTCAGAGATGAAGCAGACATTCGTGGTCACAGAAAAACATACGTAGGAGCTATGCCCGGTCGTGTCATAAATGCACTTATTCAAGCAAAGGTTAACAATCCTCTTGTTTTGCTTGATGAAATAGACAAGTTGACAAGAGATGCTCACGGTGACCCAACAAGTGCGCTTTTAGAGGTACTTGACGGAGAGCAGAACAAGTCATTCAGAGATCACTTTGTTGAGCTTCCCTTTGACCTTTCAAATTGCTTCTTTATTGCAACTGCTAACACGCTTGACACCATTCCCCGTCCTCTTATAGACAGAATGGAAATCATTGAAATAAAGATTTATACCAAGCGTGAAAAGATGAGTATTGCAAAAAATCATCTTATCACAAAACAGCTGAAGCGTCACGGATTAAATAAGAGAATGCTTAAGATTACTGACACAGCTCTTGAAGAAATTATTGATTTCTATACTCGTGAGGCAGGTGTAAGAAATCTTGAAAGAACTATCGCCTCCCTTTGCAGAAAGGCTGCACACGAAATAGTTTCGGACGGTGTTAAGTCAGTTACAATCAATGCTTCTAATGTTTCAAAATATCTTGGCGAGAGAAAATATCTCCCCGAAAAAATAGATGAAACAAACGAAATTGGTACAGTAAATGGTCTTGCTTATACCGAGCTTGGTGGCGATATGCTTAAAATTGAGGTTTCTGCGCTTGAAGGCACAGGCAAAATTGAGCTCACAGGCTCACTTGGCGAGGTTATGAAAGAAAGTGCGCAGATTGCTATTAGTTATGTTCGTTCCATTGCCAAAAAATATGATATAGCAAGTGATTTTTACAAAACAAAGGATATACATATCCACGCTCCCGAGGGTGCAGTTCCCAAGGATGGTCCAAGTGCAGGCGTTACAATGGTAACAGCACTTGTGAGTGAACTTACAGGAATTCCTGTAAGACGTGACGTTGCTATGACGGGCGAAATAACTTTGCGCGGCAAAGTTCTTGCTATTGGCGGTCTTAAAGAAAAGACAATGGCGGCTTATAATGCAGGAGTTAAGACAGTTCTTATTCCTCACGACAACTTAAAGGATCTTAATGATATTGATCCTCTCGCAAGAGAAAACTTGCAGTTTGTTCCCTGCAAAACACTTGACGATGTGCTCAAAAATGCTCTTGTTATAAGCGATATTTCTTCTGTTTTGGAAGAAACATTGCCACACATTTCAAATGATGCAGCTATTTCAAGTGCAACCATTTATAGAAAGTAAGAAAGTAGAATTTTTATGGCTATTAATATTCAAAACACTTCACTTCGCATTAGTGCGGGATTTGCAAAGCAATTTCCTACCGATCCTATGAAGCAAGTTGCTTTTTCGGGACGTTCAAACGTTGGAAAAAGCTCACTTATAAATACAATTCTTGGCAGAAAATCTCTCGCAAGAGTGTCTTCAATGCCAGGTAAAACAATCACTATCAACTTTTATGACGTTGATAAAAAATTGTTCTTAGTTGACCTTCCAGGTTACGGTTATGCTAAACGTCAGTTTGAAAATAAGCAGGTTTGGTCATCATTAACTGACGGTTACTTTACACAAAACAAAAACATTGACCTTCTTTCACTCGTTGTCCAGCTCGTTGACTGTAAGGTTGGTATTACCAACGATGATGCAATGATGATTGATTTCCTTAATCAAATGGAAATTCCCTATATTATCGTTGCAACCAAAGTTGATAAGCTCAACAAAACCGACAGAAACAAGCAACTTGAAATAATTGCTAATGATGAAGTCCTTGCAGAAGGTACAACAATAATTCCTTTCTCTTCTCATACTGGCGAAGGTAAAATGGAGCTTTTAAAAGAAATTTTTAAGTACACAAATCTTTAATTAGGAGTTTGTTATGTTCGATTTTTTTAATGATCTTCCAATAATGATACTTGGATTACCCGCTATTTTGCTCTCACTTTCAGTACATGAGGCATCTCATGGATATGCGGCTTATAAACTCGGAGATCCAACAGCGCGAAATATGGGAAGATTAACTCTCAATCCTCTTAAGCACATAAATCCATTTGGATTTATTGCGATGCTGTTTTTCCGTGTTGGTTGGGCTAATCCCGTGCCTATTAACACAAGAAACTTCAAAAATCCTCGTAAAGGTATGGCTATAAGTGCAGCAGCTGGTCCTCTTTCAAACCTCTGCCTTGCTATTATATTTACAATCCTTTTACGTCTTGTGCTTATACCAATAGGTTCAATTTCAGAAGGTCTTTATTTGACATACGGAAATAGATATTGGATTGATGAATCACTTCACAGTAATACCGCGTTTCTAATACTCTCATTACTTGCGGTGATGCTTTATCTTGGCATATCGCTCAATCTTAACCTTATGTTCTTTAACCTTATTCCCCTGCCCCCTCTCGATGGCTCAAGAATTGCATATATCTTTTTGCCGACAAATCTTTATTTCAAGATAATGCAGTATGAACAGTATATTATGATCGGATTCATAGTGCTTTTGGCAACAGGAATAGTAAGCCTTCCCCTTGGCTTTTTGACAGGTGGACTAACCGATATCTTTTATAGTATCACGGGGATGCCCGAAGATCTTTTAACCGTTGTTTTAAGTGATATTTTAAACAGATTGCCCACATTTAGTTTATAATTTTAATCAGGAGCTTTGCAAATGGAAAGCATTACTTACCGTCTTGATCAATTTGAAGGTCCTCTTGACCTACTGTTGACTCTAATTCACAAAAATAAAGTTAATATTGAGGATATTCCGATTGCGCTTATCTGTGACCAATATATGCAATATATTACCGAGGCACAAGAGATGGATATGGAAATTGCTTCAGAGTTTATCGTTATGGCGAGTGATCTTATGCTTATTAAGAGTAAACTCCTTCTTCCTCGTGAAAAAGAAGACGAGGAAGATCCACGTAAAACTCTTACCGATGCACTTTTGCGTTACCAACAAGCAAAGGAAGCGGCATCTAAAATGCATCCGCTTTATGCTCTTTTCTCAGGCCGTCAAATTAAGGATACGGATGAAATAAGCGTTGACCGTACCTTCGTTGCAGATCAGGATGTTGAGAAACTATATCTTGCTATGCGTAAAATTGCTGACTTTAACGATGCTATGGACAAAGCGCAGAAAACTGCTTTTACTCCTATGATTGCAAAACCAATTGTTCCTGTTGAACATAAGATATTGCAGATTATGACTCGTCTTACCTCAAATCGTTATCAAACGCTTGAGGATTTTGTCAGCGACAGCGTTTCTCTTCCTGATATGATAGCAATATTTATCGGTGTTCTTGAATTGGTTAAGACAAAGAGAATATTGCTCGTTGAAGATGACGAGGATATAACTAATGATAACTACGGTCTTACAACTGTATTTACATTGAATGAAAACTACGTTCCCGAAGAAGAAAACACAGAGAGCGAGGAAAATACATAATGGAAGAAATCAAGGATATTGAAACTAAAGAAATAAAAAATCCCGCAGCCGTTATTGAAGCAATAATGTTTGCTGCAGGTTATCCTATGAAATACGATAAGCTTGCTGAAGTTCTTGGATTAACTCCAAGCGAAGTAAAAAGATATGTTAGCGAGCTATCTGAAAAATACAATAATGACGACCACGGAATAATGATTTTGATGTTCCCTGAAACTTGTCAATTCTGCACTAAAGAAGCTCATTTGCCACTTATCAAAGAGGCACTTGGTATCAAACGCGGCGGAAATCTTTCAAACTCCTCAATGGAGGTTTTGGCTATCGTTGCTTATAATCAACCCGTTACAAGAAGCTTTGTTGATCTTGTGCGTGGAGTAGATTCCAACTATGCTATGAACAGTTTGATTGACAAGGGACTTATCGAAGCTTGCGGACGTCTTGACGCTCCAGGCAGACCTATGCTCTATGGAACAACGGACAAGTTCCTTCGTGTATTCGGTATTTCATCAATAAATGAGTTGCCCGAAATAGAAATTTTACGCGCAAGCGAGGAGCAAATGGAAATTATGGCTCCCGGTGAAGAATTGATTGAAGAAGAATAATATTGGTTTATATTTTTGAAGGGAGTGAGGACTTATAATTGTGCTATACATTATACTTGGAATAGTTCTGCTTATTTGCCTTGTTCTCTCTTTAAAAATCAAACTTCACATAATTTATGAGGACGAGCTTTTAGTGTATCTAAAAATCTTATTTATTAAGATTAAACTTATTCCCGATACAAATAAAAAATTTGATATTGGAAAACTTACACACAGAAAAAAAACTTCTTCAACAGCTGTGATTTCTGATATAAAAAAAGCAGCGCCTACTTCCCCCTCTACACTTGATAAATTGAATTCAGTGCGCGACATTTTATCGATAATTTTTAAATCTTTTCACAGAAACATCACTGTTAAAGTCACAAAAATACACATCAAGGTTGCTACCCCCGATGCAGCGCAAACTGCAATTCTATATGGTGCAGTTTCAACTGTAGTAGCTTGTATTCTCGATTTGATTGATGACATAACAAAGCTTAAACCCTTAAAAGAATCATCCACATTGGTTGAACCCGATTTTCTCTCTGAAAAAACGGATATAAAGCTTAATATTCTACTATATGTATCGGTGTTCAACACAATTAAGGTTCTTATTAAATCGTTTATTAATTACTATTCAATGAAAGACAAAACTCAAATATATAACCGAAAGGATAACTAAAATGGCTAACGAAAACAAATTTGATTCAATGTTTAAAACTTCTTTTGAAAATATCAAGGGTATGCTTGATTCTAATACTGTTGTTGGAAGTCCTATTGAACTTTCTAACGGCTCAACCATCATCCCCATTTCAAAGCTCAGCGTTGGATTCGCAACCGGTGGACTTGATAGCGGTGCTACAGCGCAGAAATCTAACAAATTTGGTGGCGGTGGCGGAAGCGGTATGAGTGTTACTCCCGTTGGATTCCTTTCTATTGATAAATTTGGAAAAACTGAGTTTATAAGCGTTGAAGGAAAAACTGCTCCCGATCCTATTGAACAATTCAGCGACCTTCTTGATCGTTCTCCTGAAATTATTCAAAAAATAAAGAACATCTTTGATAATAAATACGAAAAACCACAAGATGTTGTGGTTGAAGAAATAGTTAAATAAAAGAATAAAAAACCGCCTCGGGCAATATAATGTGCCGAGGTGGGTTTTTATGAATATTTATATTAAATTACTATCTTTTATACTGATATATTCACTATTACTTTCTTTTTCTTCCCTTTTTGTTTTTGCTAATGAATCAACTATAAGTTCAATTTCTGCAAAATCAGCTTGTCTTATTGAAGCAGAAAGTGGCAAGGTGCTTTATTCTAAAAATTCGACTACCCCAATGCCAATGGCATCAACCACTAAAGTAATGACAGCCATAGTTGCTATTGAAAGTGGAATTCCACTTGATAGAATAATAAACATTCCTATTCAAGCAGTTGGAATAGAGGGCTCGTCGGTTTATTTAAGGTGTGATGAAAAAGTTACCTTTGAATTTTTGCTTTATGCCCTTATGCTATCTTCTGCCAATGATGCGGCGGTGGCGATTGCGTATCTGGTAAGTGGCGGAGTCGATGCTTTTGTTGAACTGATGAACAAAAAGGCACGGGAATTGGGACTTGCAAACACTAATTTTACCAATCCCCACGGACTTTTTGATGAAAATCATTATACAACCGCAGATGAGCTTGCTAAAATCATGGCATATGCAATGAAAAATGATAATTTTGCTATGATAACCTCGTGTCAAAAAAAAGCATTTGCACGAGATGATGGAACGTCATTTTTGTTGAGCAATCACAATAGACTTCTAAAAACCTATGACGGTGTTATCGGTGGTAAAACAGGATTTACAAAGAAAAGCGGGCGTTGTCTTGTTACTTGTGCCGAACGCGATGGACTAAAATTAATAGCAGTCACTTTGAGTGCCCCTGATGATTGGAATGATCATGCTAAATTATACGATTTTGGATTTGCAAGTTATGAGCGCGTTTATTTTAATAGTCAAAGTATAAAAACGCCTATAATTGCGGGAATAAAGAGTGAAATCTTAATATCAAATGAAAGTTTCTCGCTTGTTTTACCAAAAGAAACCGGTGAAATAAGTGTAAAAATACATGCTCCAAGATTTTTATTTGCTCAAGTAAAAAAGGGCGAAAAAGTAGGAGAGATTATTTATTTACGCAATGGAAAAGTTATTGCCACTTCTCCACTACTCGCCTGTGAGAATGTTGCAAAAATAAAATATAAATTCAATCTTTTAGATTGGTTAAAAGATATATTAAAAGGATTTTTTAATTAAAATGGAAAAAATAAGACTTCAAAAATATTTCACAGATTGCGGAGTGCTTTCGCGCCGTGCAGCTGAAGAAGAAATAAAATTGGGCAAGGTTAAGGTCAACGGAATACGCGCCGAGCTTGGTGATAAAATTGACCCAGAAAATGATATTGTTGAATATAAGGGAAAACGTATTCTTCCTCGCAAGGAAGATAAATTAGTATATATTCTCTTAAATAAGCCTGCTGGTATTGTTACAAGCGCAAAGGATGAAAAAGGCAGAATCTGCGTTACCGACCTTGTTAAATGTGGAACAAGAGTTTATCCCGTTGGTCGTCTTGATTTGAATTCACAGGGACTTATACTTATGACGAATGACGGCGAACTCACAAATAAACTAACTCATCCAAGACACGAGATACCCAAAATTTATGAGGTTGATGTTGTCGGCAAGGTGACAACGGAACAGCTTACTATTTTGAATAGCTCAATGACCGTTGATGGCTATGTTTTGCTGCCTGTTAAAACTGAATTTGTAACTAAAAATGATAAATTTACTACTCTTAGAATGACTCTTTTTGAGGGAAGAAATCGTCAGATTAGAAAAATGTGCGAACAGGTAGGATTAAAAGTAGCAAAACTTAATAGAGTTGCTATTGGAAACATAACACTTGGTAATCTTCAAAGCGGTAAGTGGAGATATCTCACTGAAGAAGAAATAAAATCACTAAAAAAATAGAAAATGGACGGCAAAACCGTCCATTTTCTATTTTCTTTTTAGCAGCGCCAGACGATCATTTCTGCCATAATCTTTAAATATCTCACAAGTAAAGTTATTTTTATCTGCTATGTGCTTTAAATCTTCTGCTTGGTCATATCCAATTTCAAAAAGCATGAATCCATCTTTTTTTAAGAAAATTGAATAATCTTTAACTATCTTGTTATAGAATATAAGGCCGTCATCTCCACCGTTAAGAGCTGCATATGGCTCGTGCTTTACTTCTTCTGAAAGTTCTTCTATAACTTCAGGGCGAATATATGGCGGATTGGACAGTATGGCATCAAATTCTCTGCCACAGAGCCTATTTTCATCATTTAGGACGTCAAAAAGCATTGGGGTGGCTCTGTTATCCACCTTATTAAAAATTGCATTTTTAGAGGCAATTTCAAGCGTCCCTGGAAATTTATCAACCATTATAGCAGATGTGTCTTTTCTTTCTGCCAAAGTAGAAATAGCTATACATCCACTACCCGTGCAAAGGTCAATAAAATGAGCATTGGTGGGCAATAGTTCTATTGCCTTTTCAACCAATATCTCTGTATCTGAGCGAGGTATAAGACAATTTTCATCAACCATATAAGTTTGCCTATAAAAGTCCCATTTACCAATTATATACTGCAACGGAATATGCTTTTCTCTTTTTTGCAATGCTTGCTCTATTTCTTCACAATCAATCTCTATTTCTTTATTAATGAGATAATAGGATATTCTTTTTTTTGTAAAATGCTCTATCAAAATTTTAGCTTCAACTTCGTATTCATCAGGTGTTATGAGCATTAATCGGTTTATAATATCACTATATTTCATAAAATTCCTTTTCTACATAAAAATTTTAATTTTTTTATTTATTTTTATTGCATTTTTCGAAAATTGTGGTATAATGTAAATAGAAATATTTGATTGGAGGTTCAATCCTATGGAAAAAAATAAAACAAACTATGGTAAAATTATCGCTATCACACTTGCAGTTATTGCCGCTTTTGCAGCAATTGCTTTCATTGTTTACAAATTGTTTGTAAAGAATCTTGAAAAATGCTATTCAGAAGATGATTGTGATGATCTCTTCCTTGAAGAAGATGATTCTTGCGAATGCGAATGCCTTCAATGCGATACATTGACAGAGGCTGAATAATTAATCGCCAAATAAAGTGCCTTTTAAAAAAAGGCACTTTTTTCTTTTATTTATCTTTTCATTAACTTCTGCGCTCTGATATCAGTTCCTGCAAAGAAAAGAACCTTATACTCACCAAACAATCTACTTGTTATTCTATCAGTGTATTTCTTCTTGATATCATCCTGTGAGAGATTTGTACTAACGATCGTGGGCTTTTTTCTGCTCAAACGGTCGTTAAGCAAATTATAAAGTGTTGACACCGAGAATTGATTTATCATTTCAGTTCCAAGGTCATCAATAATAAGCAAATCACATTCAAAATATCTCTCTATAAGCTCATTGGGTTCGTTATTATATGATTTGAATTTTTGAATTTCAAATTGTGAGAAAAGGTCAATAGCACCTGTATAGAAAACATCATTCCCTTTTTCAATCACCTCACGAGCTACTGCACTTGAAAGATGAGTTTTACCAAGACCTGTACCACCCATCATTAATACACTTTGAGATGATTTTACATCAAAGTTTTCTGCATAGTCCTTAAGATATTCAAGGTTTTTACGCATCAAATCATAATGAGTTATATTTTTCTTATAATAATCAAGTGAAAAATTATCAAACCCTTGCTCGTTTACAAGATTTGCAAAGCCACTGCTTTCAATTCCTGCAAGTATAAGTGCCTCTTTCATACAAGAGCACATTTTATTATTAATAAATCCCGTATCACCGCACTTTTCACAATCATACTTTACATCGGAATAGTCGGCAGGATAACCATTTGCGATAAGTAGCTCTGCACGTTTTTTCTGCAGGGCTTCATTTTTTGCTCTTATTTGTGCAATTTTTGATGAATGATCACCGCCTGATAAAGATGCTGAAAAAATCTCAAGTCCTGTAAGAGATAATTCTCTATCAATCCATGCGATTTCGGGAATCACTATACGAACTTCCTGCGCTTTAATATCTGCTCGCTCACGGGCGATAAGATATTTTTGCGAGTATTCGTCATATATTTTTTTGTAAATTGAAGTATTATATCCCATATTTACTCCTCTGAATATGAACGCTTAAGTGCTGCGGCAAAGAAATCGTCAACGTCGAAGCTTGAGCCGTCGGTTGCTTTTTCTTGTTCACGTGCGGCAAGCAAAGCATTTACATCGTCAATGTTTTTAATTCCTTCTGCAAACCACTTTTCAAGTATTGCATTAGCATAGTGAATAGATGGCTTATTAGTAGCTGTAACCGTTATTTCATATGCCTTTTCAATAACGGCAATATCGTAATTGTATGTTGTAACCCAAGCATTAACCTGCTTTTGCTCTTTTGATGTAAGCTTGCGAGAACCAAGTCCAAATATGTTCTTGATTTTAGTCTCGATTTGCGCCTTTTCTTCTCTTGCATACAATGCTTCCTGCAATACTTTGGCATCTGTAAAACCGTCATCAATACATGAAATAGCTATCTTTTCTATGTATCTTAACGACTTCATATCATTTCTTGCCGCAAAATGCATAAGAACAAGAATGTAATCGTTATCCAAGCCCAGATAATCTACAAAGCCCATAAGCACCTTAATATCGGCAGCTGTGAAGATTTTGCCAAGCACATTTTGACATTCATCAATAAGCCCAACAATATTATTGTGCTTTTTAAGAAGAGCGTTGAGCTCTGCACTTGTATACTGCGGAAGCTCAGTTACCTTGGCTCGTTTGATAGTATTGCTTGCTTCCTGCTTTTCGCTCTTATCAACTACTTTAACTATTTCTACTCCTTCAGTAAGCGAAATTACACCTGTTCCATTCCAAAATGCAATGGAATTTTGAACATCAGAAGGTTCACAATTAAGCTCTTCTGCTATTAGTTGATCATATTTACCCATTCTGAATCTATCTGAAGAAGCAATCAACATTAATACTTTAATATCGAATTTTTTTGCCTTATCCACATATCCAATAACGGTTGTGGGAAGAACGGTTACACCGTTTTCAAAATTTAAATTAATATATACTTTATCGGTCTTTTTCATAATAAACCTAATTTCTTTTTAGTTATCTTTATTTGCTATTCGATAGTTGAGAGTCATTAATGAATCACCGAGGTGAACGTTCTCAACGACGATTGAATCCTCAAATGCATCAAGCTCTTGACCGGTGAAATTCCAAATACCAGAAATATCAGTTTCAGCTATTCTTTCAGCCATAGCCAAAGCATGTTCTTTAGGGAGCGTAAGAACTGCTATATCAACTGTATGTGTAGCAGCATATCTTTCAAATTCATCAATATGAAGAATCGGTATTTCATTAACCTTTTTTCCAACAAGATTCTCATCGTTATCGAAAATAGCAACAATATCTACACCACGTTTTTCAAACATATCATTGTTTGCAAGCGCACGACCAATATTACCACCACCAATGATAACTGCCTGAAATCCTTCACCAACTCCTAAAAGCTCACAAATTCTTGCATAGAGATAATTTACGTTATATCCATATCCCTGTTGACCAAATCCACCAAAGCAGTTAAGGTCCTGTCTTATTTGTGACGCAGTTATATTCATTCTGCGTGAAAGTTCTGCTGAACTAATTCTTGTTTTCCCTTCTCTAATAAGAATTCTTAAATATCTAAAGTATCTGGGAAGTCTTTTGATTACTGCAGCAGATACATTTTCTTTAGAAAAGTTTATATGTTCTTCATTATTCAAAATCTCTTTTTCTTTCATAAAATCACCTTTAAACAATTATCATTATTAATTTCTGAGTTTTGCACAGGCACACCCCTTATAAAAGCTTGATAAATCAAGTTTTCCACAGTTTCCACAGAGTTTTCCACAGGGCAAATGTGGAAAACTTGTTTAATTATGTCGAATAATTAATCAAGGGGAGAATAGGCGCTTGCATTCAAATAAGTATCTGCAAAATTGCCTTTTTTATATTCGTAATATCCCGCCAAAGCTATCATAGCTCCGTTATCTCCACAAAGAGAACGGTCGGGCATTGCAAACTTAATTTCCTTCTTTTCACAAAGTCGAGCAAGTGCTGAACGAAGATGTGAATTTGCTGCAACTCCACCTGAAATAGCAAAAGTTGTTGCACCACTCTTTTCAAGTGCTTTTTCAACCTTAGAACATATACCCTTAACAACACAATCGGTATATGATGCTGCCACATCGGCATAGCTTATTTCTATTCCTTTTTGCGTGTTACTATTAATATAGTTAAGGGCTGAGGTTTTAAGTCCGCTAAAAGAAAAATCAAGGTTATCTCCAAGCAATGCGGGAGATGGAAATTTTATTGCCTTAGGATCACCCTCGTAAGCAAGCTTATCAAGAGCAGCTCCTCCCGGATACGGCATTCCCATAACTCTTGCAATTTTGTCAAAGGCTTCACCTGCCGCGTCATCACGCGTTGTGCCAAGCTCGTCAAAATCAGCATAATCACGAATGTGATAAATAGAGGTATGTCCACCTGAAACAACAAGAGCTAAAAACGGTGGCTTTAAATCGGGTTCTGCAAAATATGCAGCCGCAACGTGACCTTTAATATGGTCAACAGGAACAAGTGGAATATTATTAGCAAAAGCCAAGCTTTTAGCAAAATTAACCCCTACCAAAAGTGCGCCTATAAGTCCTGGTGATGACGTTACCGCAATAGCACCGAGGTCTGAAAGCGTTATTCCCGCTTCGTCAAGCGCTTCATGAGTAATACGCGAAACAGCTTCAATGTGTGCTCTACTCGCTATTTCGGGTACAACACCACCATAAAGGCGGTGAATATCTATTTGAGATGCCACAATATTTGAACGAATATATGGCTTTTCATCTATTATTTCAACTACGGAAGCCGATGTTTCATCACATGAGCTTTCCATTCCTAAAATGTACATAAATAACTTCCTAATCTAAATTTTTAATCATAATCAGCGCATTTTCTCTTGGATTTTTGTAAAAATCCTTGCGCTTACCTTCAATTTTAAAATCAAGTGTACTATAAAGTGATATAGCAGCTATATTACTTTCCCTCACTTCAAGAGAGATAATGTTTATATTTCTATTTTGACATTCCAAAACAAGGGTTTTGAGCACCTCTTTTGCATAACCCCTGCCTCTATACTCGGGGGAAGTTGCAACGTTTATTATCTGCGCTTCATTAAGCACCGTAATAACTGTACAATATGAAACAAGTACATTATCTTCAAAACAACAAATGCAAAATGCGTTTTCTGTTAAGCAAAGCTCAAGAGATTTTTCGCTCCAAGGCTCTGCGAAAACTTTTAGTTCTATATCAGCTATAAGTGGTAAATGCTCTTTTTTTGCAAGAATAATTTTTCTCATTATTAATAACCAAACTCCCCAGACAAAGAGTCATCATTTTCAATCCATTCATTTACATCAATAACGCGAAAATTTTCTTTATCATCACGAACAACTACATAAGCAATACCTGCATTGATAACCTGTTTCTTGCACATCATACAAGACGTAGTATGAGCAATAATATCCTCATTTTCAGGGTCAACACAAGCCATATACAATGTCGCACCCAGCATTTGGTCACGAGGCGCAGCAATTATAGCATTTGCTTCTGCATGAACTGAACGGCAAAGCTCATATCTTTCACCACGAGGAATTTGAAGCTTCTCTCTCATACAGAACTGAAGCTCATTGCAATTTTTTCTTCCACGGGGAGAACCGTTGTATCCAGTAGAAATTATAACATCGTTTTTAACAATAATCGCTCCATATTTTTTGCGCATACAAGTGCTTCTTTCAGCAACTGTTTGCGCTATATCGAGATAATAATTCTCTTTTGAAATTCTATCCATAATTTTACCTCAATTTCAAATATACACATCTATACATAGTATATTATAAAATAAAAATCAAATAAAATCAAGGGGTTTTTGCAATTTTCGAATGTAAAAAACAAAAAGAGAGAAAAATCTCTCTTTTTTGTTAAACATTAATTCAATTTATAAAATATTTTAAAGGATTTTGCTTAAAAATTCTTTAAGTCTTGGATGGGTTGGGTTATCAAAAATTTCGTCGGGTGTGCCGTCCGCGGCGATATTACCATCATTCATAAATATAACTCTACTTGCAACTTCACGAGCGAATCCCATTTCGTGAGTAACAATTACCATTGTCATCTTTTCATTTGCAAGATCACGCATAAGCCCAAGAACCTCTCCTACCATCTCCGGGTCAAGAGCCGATGTTGGCTCATCAAAAAGAATTATCTTTGGCTCCATAGCAAGGGCTCGAACAATTGCTATTCTCTGCTTTTGTCCACCGGAAAGAGTTAAAGGATATGAATTTGCCTTATCTTCAAGACCAATTCTCTTCAAAAGTTTCATTGCCTTTGCATTAAAGTGATCAACTATTTCCTTTTTGCTCATTCCTTCCTTTTTCATCCTCTTACCGTGAATGTGTATCGGAGCAAGTGTGATATTTTCAAGAACTGTTTTGTTATTAAAGAGATTGAAGTTTTGAAATACCATTCCCATATTTTGACGATGAACATTTATATCCACCTTAAAATCGGCAATGTTTTCTCCTTCAAACATAATGATTCCATCATCGGGGTCTTCAAGACAGTTAATACAACGAATAAATGTTGATTTGCCGGATCCCGAAGGACCAATAATAGCAACCTGTTCTCCTTCATTGATAGTCGTTGTTATACCATTGAGAACATTTTTACCGTCAAAAGTTTTACGCAAATTTTTAATTTCTATCACTTTTTGCAAATCTCCTTTCAATAAGTTTAATTCCCAAACTGATAATAAGAACAAGAACTATATAAATCAATCCCATCATAATGTATGGTATCATGCTGTCATACTTAACCATACCAACATCTAAAAGTGCTTTGTATAGATCATAAACAGCAATAAAACTAAGTACTGATGTTTCTTTTATAAGACTAATAAATTCGTTTCCAAGAGTAGGAAGAATGTTTTTTATAGCTTGAGGAACAACTATTTTTATCATCGTTGTAGAGTAAGTTAATCCAAGAGCACGCCCAGCTTCCATTTGTCCTCTATCAACGGAGTTAATTCCTCCACGCATTATCTCAGAAACATACGCACCACTATTCATACCAAAAACAATCATACCGACACTTAAGGCATCCATTTTTATGCTTAACATAGGAATAATTACGTAATATGCAATTAAAAGCTGTGCTACTATCGGTGTGCCTCGGAAAATTAGCGTATAAAATGAACAGATTTTATCAAGTATTTTATAAACAAGCTTATATTTCGGAGCTACCTTTACAATAGCTATTAGTGTACCGATAAGTATTCCTATAATAAGACCTACAATCGCTATTTTTACTGTATTTATAAGCCCCTTAAACAAAACACTTAAATAATATTCATTAGACAAGGTTTCAAAGAAGTTATTGAATTTTTGCGACCAACTCGAGCTTTGATTTATTTGATTAATGATTATATTAGACGGAGCTTCGTCAAGAATAACACCGTATAGATTGCCGTTAATAAGGTCAACTATTGCAACCTGAGCATTAGCATACGGTTTACCGTCTATATTTGAAAATCCGTCAAATCCCCAATCTTCATCGCCCGTTATGTATAAAGCGCCTGTTGTCGCATTTTGATAACCAATTGATTGTCCTTCAAGAGAATTGAGAACAAATTCAACGTCTTGACTCGTTTTGCAATTATCAAAATCAACATTATCAACCGAAACAATAAGCTTTTGAGAAGCTTCATAGTAAGGCATTGTAAAATCGTATATCTCCGCTCTGTCTTCACTTGCAGTAATTCCTGCCATACCAATATCAGCATAGCCAGTATCTACCTGTGTAAATATCGCATCAAAATCTACGTTTTTAATTACCAATTCAAGCCCCATCTTTTCAGCATATGCAGCTGCAATTTCGATGTCAAGTCCGTATATTTTTCCGTCGCTTTCCAAATATTCAAACGGTGCAAAGGGGCAGTTTGTAGCAACAATAAAATTATTTTCGGTGTTTTCAACGTCTGACGTAGAAACGACATATCCTTTCTTTTCGCCCTCTCCCTCAAAATATTTTGAAACAAGCTTATCAAACGTACCGTTACTCTTTATTTCGCTCATAAACTCATTCATACTTTGGACAAGTTCTATATTCCCCTTTTTACAAACAAACGCATACTGCTCATTCGTCAATTTAATATCAATAATTTTAACATTATTACTATTATTCGAAGTACATGATACCATTTGAAGTGCGAATATAAATATAAAGACACTTATGGCAATCTTACTAATTAATTGTTTCATATATTTATTTCTCCTGAGTCAAAAATCACAACATTGGAGATTATACTATATATTTATTCATTTGTCAATAGTTATTTTCATAATTATTCACATTTCTTTGAAAATTATTAGTGATTTTGTGAATATTTATGCATTTTTCAGAAAAAATGCTAATGAATTCAAAAAATCTTTTTTTACAAATTTCACAAGATTATTTTGATAATTTATTGACACACTCTAAATTATATGGTAAAATATTATGAATACATTTATATGAAAGGAATTTATATTATGGAAAATCTTAATCCAAAATATGAAGCGCTGTTTACTCCTTGGAAAATTGGAAACGTTGAGATCAAAAACCGTATAGTAATGTGCCCTATGGGTGGTACTTCCCTTTTCGGTTGGTTTGAGCTTGGTGGTTGCCACTTTGACAAAGAAGCAGCTAAGCTCTTCTTAGAGCGCGCCAACAACAACGTTGGTCTTATTATTCCCGGTATCGCCCCCCTTCGCGACACATTCTGGGGAAAATGGCTTTGGCAAAATCCCAAAATGTTCGACGAACTCAAAGAATTTATGGATGAAATCCACAAAACAGGTGCAAAACTTTTCATTCAGCTTACTGCAGGTATGGGACGTTCATGGGCTATCACTGAACTTGTTGCTCCCCTTCACAAAAACAAGATCACAAGAGCTATTGTTAAACCCATTATCGACACAAACCACGAGCTTGCATCTCCTTCTCCTCAACCTGCACGTTGGGCTCCTGAAATCACATGCCCTCAGATGACAGTTAAGCAGATTCACGAAATTATCGAAGCATTTGCAAAAACTGCAAAGCTTTGTATGGATGCAGGTGTTGACGGTGTTGAAGTTCACGCTGTTCACGAAGGTTATCTTCTTGACCAGTTTGCTATTGAATACTTCAACAAGCGTACTGACAAATACGGTGGAAGTTTTGAAAACCGCTATCGTTTTGCTGCTGAAGTAGTTAAAGCAATTAAAGAAGAATGTGGAGCTGATTTCCCCGTTTCTCTCCGTTATTCAGTAGAATCAAAGATGAAAGATTTCTGCTACGGCGCTATGCCCGGTGAAGATTACGTTGAAATCGGTAGAAATATGGAAGAGAGCGAAAGAGCTGCTAAGTATCTTCAGGATGCCGGCTATGATATGCCCAATGCCGACAACGGTACATACGACTCTTGGTACTGGGCACATCCCCCGATGTATATGCCCGAAAACTGCAACCTTGATGACGTTGCACACATTAAGCAGTTCGTTGATATCCCCGTAGTATGCGCAGGTAGAATGGATAGCGCAGTTGCTGCAGAGGCTATTGCAAACGGCAGAATCGACGCCATGGGCGTTGCTCGTCAGTTCCTTGTTGACCCCGAATGGATCACAAAGCTCATTGAGGATAGAGTTGAGGAAATTAAACCCTGTATCTGCTGCCACAGTGGATGC
>JAZKZP010000010.1:0-3770 GCA_045612715.1 Eubacteriales bacterium | reverse complement strand
AATGCCGAGAAAATCGTTATGTGTTGCTTTGCAAAGAAAAGCAACACGATTTGCGCAAAATCTTGCCGCGAAGCTCTTTTAAAAAGCTTTTTTGGATACTTTTTTCTCGAAAAAAGTATCATTCCTTTCTAACTAACTTCTACCTATAAATCCCAATTTATACAGGAGGAAAAACTATGTTTATTTATTCAATGCGCGCCAATACTATAAAATTTTTTGCTGTGATTTGTCTTGCGTTAACGGCTTTGATCACACTTATTGCATTCGTACCAACCTACGTTTCGGAGGATAGTGTGCAAGCAGGAGTTGACGTATCTTACAATTATGAAAAAATCAAGAGTAATGATGACAGAATTAATTTTATAAAGCAATTTGGGTGGGAAGTTGAGGCGCAACCGTTAAAAGAACAACAGGTTGTAATTCCTAAAGATTTTGATAAGGTTTTTGCGGCATATAATGAAATTCAACGCAAGCAGGGCCTTGATCTGTCTTCATTTAAGAAAAAGAGTGTGATGCGATATACTTATGCGGTGACGAATTATCCAGATTACGAGGGGGAGGTTTATATTAATATTCTCGTTTATCGCAATAACGTCATCGGTGGTGATGTTTGCTCTGCTGACGTGAACGGCTTTGTTCACGGATTTGAGAGAAAATAGAAAGAGAGCTTTGGCTCTCTTTTTTGCTTCAAATTTTGATTTGTGGGGGAGATTATCGCAAGCATCGTAAGGGCGGCCATTGGCCGTCCGTTTACAAAAGTAAAGTAACTTTGTAGGGACCGGCGTCCCCGACGGTCCTAAGCGATGGATAACCTAATATCATCACGGCTTCGCACAAGCAAAATCTAATGTTTTGATTAAAAAGTTACTTCACTTTTGGAATGGACCGTCGGGGACGCCGGTCCCTACAAGATTACTGAAATTTGAAAATTTGGTTTGTTCGAACTACTAGTTAAATCCCAATTTATTGTGTTGTTTATTGACAATCAATGCTCATTATGATAAAATATCACTAGAAACGAGGTGATATTATGCTTTCATTTGAAAGTGATTATATAATTGGTGCGCACGAGAAGGTTTTGGAGGCGCTTATCAAGACAAACAACGAGGTTTTGTCGGGATATGGCAATGATGTTCACACCCAAAATGCGCAGGAGCTTATAAAAAAGGCTTGCAATTCTCCTGATAGCGAGGTTTTTTTGCTTACGGGTGGTACACAGGCGAATGCGGTAGTTATTTCCACGATGCTTCAAAGCTTTGAGGGGGTAATTTCTGCCAAAACAGGACATATAGCGCTCCACGAGGTTGGTGCGATTGAATATACAGGTCACAAGGTTATTGAGCTTGATGGTATTGAAGGTAAGTTGCCCGTTGAAAACCTGATTTCTTACCTTGAAATGTTTTACGGTGACGAGAATAACACGATGATGGTGCGTCCTGGAATGGTATACATTTCACATCCGACCGAGTACGGCACTCTTTATTCAAAGGATGAGTTGACTAAACTTCGTGAGATATGTGACAAGTATGAAATGAAACTCTTTTTGGACGGTGCTCGTCTTGGATACGGACTTATGAGCCGTCAAACAGACGTAACCTTGACCGATATTGCGACTATTTGCGACGTGTTCTATATTGGTGGAACCAAGGTTGGTGCTCTTTGTGGTGAGGCGGTAGTATTTAAAAAGGGAGCTACTCCCAAATATTTCCGTTCGCAAACCAAACAGCACGGTGCAATGCTTGCAAAGGGACGTCTTACAGGCGTTCAGTTTGAGGCTCTTTTTGAGGATGGATTGTATTTTGAAATCAGTAAAAATGCGATTGATAGAGCAGAAGAATTGAAAGAGCTTTTTGCGTCGCGCGGATACGAGTTTTTCCTTGACTCGCCCACTAATCAGCAATTTATCATACTCACAAATGAGCAGATGGCGACCATAAGAGAGAAATGTCGATTCGGCTTTTGGGAGCGACTTGACGAAAACCGCTGTGTAGTTCGCTTTGCAACATCATTTGCGACCACGAAAGAGGATATAGAACTTTTGGCGAAAATCATATAACTAATAAATTTATTTTGTGATGGTATCTGCCCGGTATTATCAAGTCCAGAAAGAACGAAGCGCAGTAAAATATTTTGATACATAAATAAAAGGGCTATCCCAAGAGGGATAGCCCTTTGTTTTTAAAAGAATGTTCATATTGGCGCGGTGGAGTTTTAAATTTTGATTTATAGGGGAGATAGTTTGAATTTAAATTGCGGGAGGGAAGACCCCTCCCCTACGAATAGACAATATTATACATTGTAGGGGAGGCGTTTCGCCTCCCATTCCAAATACAAACTAACTTTTTCTAACTCCCCAATAAATCCCAATTTAGCGGACGAGCGGACGCACGCGGTGCGCCCCTACGGGTTTTCAAGTTACTTATTATCGAATAATAGCCACTAATATTAGGAAAATTACTGTTATTTTACTAAAAAATTAATTCTATCATCGTAAGGGCGGCCATTGGCCGTCTGCCTTGATATTACTTACGTTTCGAACGGACGCGCAATGCGCGCCCCTACAGGTTTATGCTTACCGATAAAAAAGGGAACAATAAAGATTTAAAAAAGACGTATCATAAAGGATTTTTCCTAAATGGTGTGTGTCTGTTTTTGTTGACTCAAATTTTATTTTATTAGCATATTTTTAAAATATTGACAATTTTGTTATATAGTGGTATAATGATGTGCAACAAATAAGATTTGTTGCAAAGTAATACCTTTCGAAAGATATGAGGAGATAATCATGCCACTTTGGGGATTTTTTGGTCCGGTTCACATAGGAACACTTATTGCCGGTGTTATCATTAATTTAGTTTTATTCTTTGTTCTTAAAAGATTGCCTCAAAAAGCGCAACATATTGTGCTTGGTGTTCTTTCCTTCGCGGGTTGGGCAACCATCATTTATAACCTTGTAACCTGGGGAAGACCCCTTGAATATCTTCCGCTTCATCTTTGCTCACTCAACGGAATGACTTTGCCTTTCGCGGTTTGGTCGAAAAACAAAAGATTGTGTAACCTTTTGCTTCTTTGGTCATTTGGAGCATTATTTGCCCTTGTTGCCTTGCCATACAGCTCACAGCAAATGGTACTTTTCGGTTGGCCCTTCAACTTCTTCTATTTTCCCCACGTGCTTGAGGTCGGTATTCCGATTATGATGTTTGCACTCGGTCTTGTAAAACTTGAGCCCAAGTGCATAAAGTCAACTCTCGCGATTACCTTCAGTGCATATACGGTTATCCATCTTATAAATCTTGCAATCAATAACGCACAATTTTTGGATTTCAACGGAGAAGTGATAAAGGTTAGCTATATGTTCTCCATTTATTCACCCGATTTTGCCAATCCTGTGCTTGACCTTTTCTATTCGATTCTTCCGTATGACTATTGGTACTTCTTCCTTGCAATACCGATAATCGTTCTTTACCTTATGTGCTGGTATCTGCCGGGAATTATCAAGTCCAGAAAGAACAAAGCGCAGTAAAATATTTTGATACATAAATAAAAGGGCTATCCCAAGAGGGATAGCCCTTTGTTTTTAAAAGAATGTTCATATTGGTGCGGTGGAGTTTTAAATTTTGATTTATAGTGGAGATAGTTTGAATTTAAATTGCGGGAGGGGAGACCCCTCCCCTACGAATAGACAATATTATACATTGTAGGGGAGGCGTTTCGCCTCCCATTCCAAACACAAACTAACTTTTTCTAACTCCCCTATAAATCCCAATTTA
>JAZKZP010000009.1:0-1556 GCA_045612715.1 Eubacteriales bacterium | reverse complement strand
TACTTTTCTTTTATAACGGGTCGTCGGGGACGCCGACCCCTACTGCTTTGCGCTGATATTATTGGGGAAAGCGCGAAGCTGATTAAAAGTTTTTTGCTTACTTTTTTTCAAAAAAGTAAGCGACAAATCAAAATTTGAAATTTATTCTCTCTATTTTGCACCCATTGACAAAATAACGTGTCGAATTTTGCACTTTTTGCTCTTTTCTTTTGTGAGCAAAAGGTGTATAATTAATACATCAAATAAAATGAAGAAAGGAAATTTTTATTATGATAGTTTTACTTGTTGCATTAGCTCTTACCGCCTGTTTCGCATTATCCGTTGCTTTGGCAGTTAAGAAAAAGAAATCCTCGGGAAAAATCGGAGTTATTCCCGCTGCACTTGCGATAGTTTTCGTTATCGCTCTTTGCATAGTTCCTATGTCAATTCACATCGTTAACACAGGTGAAATCGCCGTTGTAAAACACATGGGCGAGGCGCGCGAGGTAAAGACTGCAGGTATGCACTTTGACCTTTGGATTACCGAACAATACGATTACTACGATGCCAAGGTACAAAACGTAGAGATTTCTACACAGGCATACTCCTCCGACGCACAGACAATGGATATCGCAATGACACTCCAGTACCAGATTTCAATCGAAAATGCCATTGACATCGCAAAACAATACGGTTCACTTGATGCACTCCAAAACAGAATTGAAGCAATTGCTATTGAAAAAACAAAGTCCGTTTTGTCCTCTTACAAGGCAATGGATATCATTTCTGACCGTGCTTCTATGTCACCCAAGGTTGAAGAAGTAATCATTGGCGCTATTACTGACGAGTACTTCGTAAACGTGTCAACTGTAGTTCTTACGAACATTGATTTCTCAACAGCATTTGAAAAGGCAGTTGAAGAAAAGATGATTGCCGAGCAGAAAAAGCTTCAAGCAGAATATGAAAACGAAATGAAAGTTGCAGCTGCCGAGGCAGAAGCAAAGGCGGCTATTCAGAAGGCAGAAGGTGAAGCTAAAGCAAAACTTATCGCAGCAGAAGCTGAAAGAGATGCCCAGGTTGAACTTTCTCGCGCTGACGCGCTTTCAATTCAGCTCAAATCCGTTGAAATTGCAAGAGCGCTTGGCTTTGATGTAACCGAAAAGAAAACCGTTGACGAAGAAGGCAATCCCGCCATCGAATACGCGATTGATTTCACAGGCAAAACAGCCGACGAAATCGCTCTTATTACAGATTACCTTAAATACATAGAGTATCTCGCTAAATGGGACGGCAAACTCCCCACAGTTATGTCAGGTGACGGTGCAAGCATCGTGCTCCCCATTGAGCCAACAAACGAATAAATTGTAAATGCCAATAAAAAGCACCTCGAAAGAGGTGCTTTTTGAGTCTATAAATTAGGGTTTATCGAGATGTTTTAAAAAATTAGTTTGCTTTTGTTGCGGGTCGTCGGGGACGCCGCCCCCTACAATGATTAAGAAGATATTATTGCAAAATAATAGACATTTAGTAATCACAGCGGCTATAAATCAACAAAAATTAATTTGCAATCCGTAGGG
>JAZKZP010000008.1:0-2021 GCA_045612715.1 Eubacteriales bacterium | reverse complement strand
CGCAAGTGGTGGATGAGGGGATCGAAGTCTGTGCAAACAATCGTCTTTCTCGACAGCATTTCGTTTACAAAATAAAAGAAATTACTTGAAAAATCAAGGATTTTGTTTTACGAGAAAGTCGTTAGTGTAAACTAAATGGCGTTCCCCTCATCCGTCAGGCATTCGCCTGCCACCTTCCCCTCAGGGGAAGGCTAACTGTTAGATAAATCAAAATTTGAAACTCAAACCACCAAAAACAAGAGGTATAAAATTGGAAAACAAAAATACGTTTAAGGTTGATGAAAATTTAAAACACATTGCCTTCATTATGGACGGCAACGGTCGTTGGGCAAAGGCGAGAGGAATGGAGCGTCCCGAGGGTCACAAGGAAGGCGTTAAGGTGTTCGAAAGAATTGCCAACACCTGTTTCGATTTGGGACTTGAGGCGGTGACGTTCTATGCGTTTTCAACGGAGAATTGGAAGCGTCCTCCTGCTGAAATCAAGACCATTATGAGTTTGCTTGGAATGTATCTTGACAAGTGTGGTGACTCCCTTGTCAAAAGAGAAGTTCGATTCCGTGTTATCGGTGATAAGGCGGGACTTGATGCTTCGTTGCGCAAAAAAATAGAGAAGCTTGAAAACGAGAGCAAGCATTTTAAGAGAACATTGAATGTTGCCATCAACTACGGTGGCAGGGACGAGATAATTTATGCGTGCAAAAAGCTCGTCAGCGAGGGCAAGGAGATAACCAAAGAAAATATGACAACTGCTCTTTACACAGAAGATTGTATCGAGCCCGATATGATAGTCCGTACGGCAGGAGAAAGACGCTTGTCCAACTTTTTGCTTTGGCAATCGTCATATTCGGAGTTGTATTTTACCGATACGCTCTGGCCCGATTTTTCAGACGAAGATTTAATTTTAGCTATAAATGATTTTTATTCAAGACGCCGTAGATTCGGTGGACTTTAAGAAGGAGAACAAATAAAAATGAAACAAAGAGTTATTACCGCTATTGTGCTTTGCATAGTAGCTATCCCCGTGTGTATTTTTTCAGGAACAATAGTTTTCCCGATTGCGATGGCATTTATCGGCTTTATGGGCGTTTATGAAATGCTTGGTTGCATGAAGACAAGGGATAATATTTTCGTTGCTGCGCCACTTTATGTGGCTGCTTTGGTTGCGCCTTTTGTTATCAGATATACGTTTAATGCGCAATTTGCAGCTTCGCTTTCATCAGGATTGCCATACCGAGCAATAAGAACGTATGATGGTTTGCTTGTGGCATTTTTGCTCTATGTGCTTTATCTTCTCGGCGTTTGGGTGTTCTCGTATGAAAAGAATCAAAATTTGGATATGAACAAGATACTTGCAAGTGTACTTGTTTCACTTTACATAATCGGAGCAACCTCATCAATAGTGCTTGTTCGCGATAGCTTAGGTGGGGAATACAATTGGTATTTTATATTCATCGGTGCTTGGGTAACTGATACCTTTGCGTATTTTACAGGTATGCTTTTCGGAAAGCATAAGCTCATTCCTAACGTTAGTCCTAAAAAGACTGTGGAGGGAAGCATTGGCGGAACACTTTTCTGCGTTGCGTTCTTCGTTGGTTACGGAGTAATTTTGAATCATTTCACAGTTTATGATATTAACCTTGTGCTTATTGCTTTTGCAGGACTTCTTTCTGCTATTGTTTCGCAGATTGGCGATCTTTCTATGAGTGTAATTAAGAGAACATACGGTATTAAAGATTACGGAAAAATCTTCCCCGGACACGGTGGAGTGCTTGATAGATTTGACTCAATTCTTGCAGTTGCCATTGTTATGGCACTTTTCTTGGCGTAAATTATATTAATTTCGTTCGTTAAATTGAGATTTAACGAGCAGTTTACCTTCGCGCGCTGTCATTCTGGAGTGAAGGCGCGCCGAGATTCTATCGCGTCCTTGTGTCATTCTGGAGGGAGTGAAACGACCGATAGAATCTCATAAGGACACAAGGACTGCTCCAGAATGACATCTAAAGATGTCCTGCGCGCCG
>JAZKZP010000007.1:0-10246 GCA_045612715.1 Eubacteriales bacterium | reverse complement strand
CGACTTTGTGCAAACAAAATCAAATTTTTTTATAAAAAAGTTACTTTATCTTTGAAATGGACCGTCGGGGACGCCGGTCCCTACAAGATTACTTATATTTTGAATTTGTTTGTACTCACACCCACAAATCCCAATTTATCTCACGAATCAAAAGCAAAAGTGGAAGCAAAATGCTTCCACTTTTTACGCAAATATATTCCACGGAACTGAATCAAAATCGGGATTTCTCTCAAATTCGTAATTTTTCCCCTTGTATGTAAAGGCGAGTTTACTCGCCCAAAGAGCAAAATGTGGTGCTTTTTCTCGTGAACCGTATTTGCCGTCGGCATAAATTGGCATCCCACGGGATGAAAGCTGAGCACGAATTTGATGAAATCTGCCCGTATTTAGCTTGATTTTAAGCAAAGAAAAGGGGTTTTCGTCCTTTGTCACTACTTTTTCAACATGATAATCAAGGGACGCAAGCTTTGCTCCTTTGCGCTCATTTTTTACAACAAACGCCTTTTTCTGTGCGCTGTCTTTAAAAAGATAGTCAGTCATATTGCCACTTTCATTTTCGAGTTGTCCTGAAACAATGGTAAAATAGTGTTTTTCAAAGCCCTCTTTTTCTGCAACAAGACGCGAAAATTCAGCAGCAGCATTTTTGTTACGAGCATAAAGAATAATGCCACCCGTAGCTCTGTCAAGGCGATGAATAACGAAAATATCGGATTTTTCGCCACATTCTGTAAAATAGGCACGCAAAAGCGAGGTCATATCCTCACATTCCGTGGTGTCGGGCTGTGAAGGAATGCCCTGTGGCTTTACGCAAACGACAAAGTCCTTATCCTTATATAAAATTTCTATCATTCCTTCGGATAATCCTTGGGGTCAAGAATATAAATATCTTTTTCGTTTCTATATTTCTGGTCAACGTCAAGTCCGTAGCCGAATACAAATTCGTCGGGAATTGTGAAGCAGCAATAGTCGGGCTGAAGATCAACCTTTCTTCTTGAAGGCTTGTCAAGAAGTGTACAAATCTTAATTGATTTAGGCTGACGAGATGAAAGCAATCTCTTAAGATATGAGAGAGTATTTCCACTATCTATAATGTCCTCAACTATAATTACGTTTTTTCCGCAAATGCTCTTGTCAAGGTCCTTAAGCATTTTAACTTCGCCAGAAGAAGTTGTGCCTGCACCGTAGCTTGAGATTGCCATAAAATCCATAGTAGCAGGAATGGTTATTTCACGAGTGAGGTCGGAATAAAAATGGATACAACCCTTAAGAATTCCAACGAAAAGGACTTCTTCACCCTCGTAATCTGCAGAAATTTGTGCAGCAACATCTTTAATCTTAGCTTTAAGATCATTTTCAGAAATAAGTATTTTTGCGCATTGTGTAAGCATAATTTCCTCCAAAACAATATTTAATAAAAAATACAAAAACAGTATATCACATTTTTAATCATCTTGCAATAAAAAATTCAAAAATAATAAATAAATATTGACAATTTGACTTTTTATATGTACTTGACACGAGAGCATAAAATGTGATACAATATAATGAATAAATTTGTGCATTTGAAAGGATCTAATATGAAGATTGGATTTGTTTCTCTCGGATGTCCCAAAAATCAGCTTGACGCTGAGGTAATGCTTCACGAGCTTGTTATGGCAGGATATGAACTCACCGCGGACGAAACCGAGGCAGACGTTGTTATTATAAATACGTGTGGATTTATTGAATCCGCAAAAAAAGAAGCCATCGACAATATTCTTGACATTGCTTGGCTTAAAGAAAATCGCGATTTGAAAGGGCTTATTGTCACAGGCTGCTTGGCAGAAAGATATCGTAATACCATTCTTGAAGAATTTCCTGAGGTTGATGCCGTTTTGGGTGTTGGAAGTATTCACAATATCGTAGAAGCAGTTGGCAAGGTACTTGAAGGCGAAAAATACACTTCCTTTGAGGATAAAAACTGCGTTCGACTTGGCGGTGATAGAGTTCTTACAACTCCCGAATACGCAGCATACTTAAAGATAGCCGAGGGTTGCGATAACCGTTGTACATACTGTGCAATCCCCTCCATCAGAGGAAAATTCCGTTCCCGTCCCATGGAAGACATTATTGCCGAGGCAAAGGATCTTGAAGCACTTGGTGTTAAAGAGCTTACACTCGTTGCACAGGATACAACAAAATATGGTCAGGATATCTATGGTGGTTATAAATTAGCAGAGCTTTTGCATAAGCTTACTGAAGAAACCAACATCCCTTGGTTTAGAATTCTTTACTGCTACCCTGATAAGATAACCGACGACCTTATCGCAGAAATGCGCGATAACGATAGAGTTTGCAAATACATAGACCTCCCAATGCAGCACATTGCCGACGGAGTTCTCAAAAAGATGAATCGCCACGGCGGAAGCGCACTTATTCGTGAGGTTGTTGCAAAATTGCGAAAGGAAATTCCCAACGTGGTTATCAGAACCACATTCATCGTCGGATTCCCCGGCGAAACCGATGAAGATTTCACAGAGCTTTGCGAGTTCGTTAACGAGCAGAGATTTGAACACGTTGGTGTCTTTACCTATTCAAGAGAAGAAGGTACTCCCGCATACAAGATGGAACAGATCGACGAGCAGATAAAGGTGGACAGATACGACATCCTTATGAGAGATCAGCTCGTTATCAATGAAGAAAATAACGAAAAGAAGCTTAACACCGTTGTCAAGGTACTTTGCGAAGGGTATGATCCCATTAGTGAGGCATATTACGGAAGAAGCTCTGCAGATGCCCCTGATATCGACGGAAAGATTTATTTCACAGGCAAAAAAGGAATTTTGCCCGGAACTTTCGTTGATGTTATAATAAATGAGGTTATTGAATATGACCTTTGCGGCGAAGCCATTAAAACCTATTGATTCGAAAGGAATTTATTATGAATTTACCGAACAAATTAACCGTTTTGCGCTTGTTTTTGGTACCACTCATCGTTGTAGTATTATTGTTCCCCGTTAATGTTTATACAAATATTTTGGGTGCGATCATATTCCTTACTGCATCTCTTACGGATATGCTTGACGGCAAGATTGCAAGAAAATATGGTCTTGTAACCGATTTTGGAAAGTTCCTTGATCCCCTTGCAGATAAATTCATGGTGCTTTCCGCTATGATGTGCATTATGTATCGTTCCCATTCTAACGCGCTTTTATTTAACATCTTTATGTGGCTCGTTATGATCACGGTATTCCGTGAGCTGGCTGTTGCATCCATTCGTCTGATTGCATCAAAGAATGCCAACATCGTGGTTGCGGCAAATATGCTTGGCAAAATCAAAACAGTAACACAAATCGTTTGCGTTATGGCGGCTCTTCTTGAGCCGGTGCTTGCAAAGATCAATCTACTCTTCTTCCTTGGCTACTATCCCATAACAATTGCCTCAAGTGTTGTTACTCTTGTTATGACAGTTTGGTCAGGAATAGTTTATATTGCAACGTATTGGAAATATCTTGATAAGAAAATGTAAATAACAAAAATCCAACTCAAAAACGAGTTGGATTTTTATTTTATTATTCAAATAGAAACATCAATATTTTTATTTTTTCTCTTGATTTTAAGCAAGAAAAAGCCAAGGCACGCAAGTGATGCAAGTGCTATGCAAATATTACTTATACCCATTGATATTCCTGCGGCTTCAGCCCCGATTTCGGGGTGAAAAGTCTGCAAATACCACAAAACAGGTATGCGGAAAACAAATACTCGGCTTATGTTAAGCACCATGGTCATTTTTGTTTGTCCAAAGCCATAAAGTACACCAAGCACGGCTGAATTAACTGCAAGTGCAAGAATCGAAAGCGAATCATATCTATGTATGCTCTTAATAAGCGCCAAAAACATCTCCGTGTCAGTTGCAAGCTCGTTTTGATTGTAGAGATTTATTATAGCATCCTGACAAACAAAACGAACGAGAATATATCCCACAATACCAAGCGCAGTTGCCATTACGAACGAATATTTGAACGTTTTTATAGCGCGCTTCATATTGCCTGCGCCAAGATTTTGGCTGATAATGGTTGAAGTTCCCTCTTCAAATGAGTTTATAGGTGTTGTTGCCATTCCGTTGATATTATTCGAAACACCAAGAGCACCGACAACAAGCGGTCCATAAGTCTTGCACATCGCATTGATACTAACCTTTCCAAAGGAAAATATGAATTTTCCAAGGAAAATGGGGAGTGAAATGGCAAGAATTCTGCGACAAGCTTTAAATGAAAGCTTGAATTCGCGAAGATTAATCACAAACACATTATCTTTTTGAAGCATCATAGAAAGCAAAATTGCAAACATCACCATTTGACCAATGAGGGTTGAAATTGCCACCCATACGATGTCCCTTTTGCCCATTCCCCAGATAAAGAGGAGCGAGAGCGAGAGTTTGACAATCATTGCCAAAATGTTAAGCCAAAGCATAATTTTGGTGTTACCCTTTGCTTTCTGCATCGACATAAACACACTGTTATAAAAAATGAAAGCAAGAGTAATTATCTGAACGATAAAATATCCCGTACCAATGCTTATAAGCTCCTCGGGAACACCCGAAAATCTCATAATTGGCAGAGCAAAAGGAATGCAAATTCCAAGCAAAAGCGCGATTACTATATTAGAAAGCGCAATTGTTTGATTGGAATGATAGCGCGCTTTTTCCATATCTCCCGCGCCAAAATGACGGGCAACCAAAATTCCACCACCCGCTGCAAGTCCCGAGCCAAGCGATGACAAAAGATGTTGAATTTGAGATAGTGACGCCACGGCACTCACACTCGTTGGGTTAATTTTTGAAACAACTACAGCATCGATAATAGCATAAAACGAGTTGAAAAGATTATATAGAAATATCGGCGCGCAGATGCTTATTATGGTCATCCAAAGGTTGCCATTTAATATTTTTTCTCTACGAAGTAAATCTTTTTCGCTTATCATTTGTTCACCGTTAAGCTAAAAAGTAGCTCTTTCATTTCTTCGTGTGTATTTACCTCAAAATCGGGAACTATATTCAAATCAGGATATTTACCCGATTGCTCGGTTTCGATATACACCGTTTTAAGTCCTGCACTCGAAGCACCAAGTACGTCATCATGAAGGTCATTACCCACATAAAAGCACTCGTTTTTATCAAGAGAAAACTTATTGAATGCTATGTCAAAAATTTCAGTACAGGGCTTTTTAACACCTGCGTCGCTTGAAATAAGAATACCATCAAAAAACGGTGTAATTCCAAGTTCGTCAAGCTCGTCTTTAGTAAAGCAAGCCTGTGCATTAGAAACCAAATAAACTCCTGCACCACGCTCTTTAAGTCCCTTTAAAATCTCAACAACACAGGGGAAAAGACGGAGCTTATGACGTGACAAAAGTCTAAATTCCCTTGCAAGATATAGTGCTTTTGATTTATCGGCTCCACGATTTTGAAGCATTTCTTCAAACACACGCAAAAGGTCAAATTCAACGAATTTATGAGCACGCGCATCTGCATGCTTTTTGCATATTGCGTGATATTCTTCTTTCACTTTTTTTATATCACTTTCACCGAGAAGAAAAGCAAATCCATACCAAAGTGATAACATTTCCTCGTCAGTTTTTATGTCGGCTAACGTGCCGTAAAGATCAAACAAAAAATTCATATAGTTAAAAATCTCCTTACCAAATAAATGGTATCATTCTGTATTTCACTTTTTTCTTGTATTCATCATATCCATCAAGCTCGCGAGAAAGAACTTCTTCTTCATTCTTGATTCTCACAGCAATTATAAAAGGATACGCCAAAAACACTACAAATGAAACAAGCGATCCAAGTACTAAAGGCATTGCCATAAAAAGCAAAATCGTTGCGAAATACATCGGGTGACGAACTATTCCATATAGTCCTGTGGAGATGACTTTTTGCCCCTCAACCACCTTGATCGTTCTTGAAAGATAGGTATTTTCTCTTAAAACCTCGGCATAGATGATGTATGCAGCGATGAAAACAACACTTGCCACAATATTAACGGTAAATGGTAATTTCACCCATCCAAAACGAAAATCAAGTCCGGCAAGAACAAATCCAACTATGAACATAAGACCCGAAAGCTTAACAACTACGCTTTGAGTTTTTTCCTTTTCTTTTGCGTCAAGACGGCTCGCAAGAAGCGACGGATCCTTTGCCATCATAACAAGCCCTGCTAAAAACATAGGAATGAACAATATTCCCATAAGTAGCCATCCACCTGCAAACGCTAACGTACCAGCAGGCAAGAAAATCAGCGCGCCTATAAGCACCACTCCAAGTGTAAATTTTAAAATTGCTTCTATAAATAATTTTACTGTCATAATATCTTCTCCAATTCCTTAATTTTGACTATTCGGTAGTGAGGTTTTTCATTTTCGCGATATGCATTACTGTGATGAATGGCTTGCATTCCTGCCACCTTGTACTCTTCAAGAAAAGTTAACCATTGCTCTGAATTGAAATTAGGCAAAAGCGCATCCATAGTTTTCTCTGCAATATCAAGGTATAAAAGAAAATTATCTTTTGCATTTTCGTTAATAAATGCTGATTTTTTGAATGCTTCGAAAAGAGGATCAAGCTCCCTGCACTCTCGCTTCCACGCGCCAAGATTTACACGAACGATTTCGGGTGAAATCTGCTCAAAAAGAGGCTCATCGGTTGGAAGAACCGACTCAAATTCAGTATACAAATAAGCGTGTGCACGCTCAATATCGGACAAAATATGCTCTGCTCCAAACGCCAACTGATAGCACAGCTTTACTACGTCTTGATACTGCATAGACGGGTGCATTTTAAGTTGATTTTCAAAATAAAATCTAAAATCCATCGCGCACTCCTTTCGTTTTTCGCATATATTCTCAGTTTATTTTAACATTTGTATCCCACATTGTCAATAGTTAAGATTTATTTCAAATTTTGATTTGTAACGCATATAGTTTTATTGAATAGCGGACGCACAAGGTGCGCCCCTACGGGTTTTATTATATGATTTCGTTCAATTTCCGCGCGAGATTCTATCGTTGCGGCGCGCAGGACATCTTTAGATGTCATTCTGGAGCAGTCCCTGTGTCCTTATGAGATTCTATCGCAATAATCTTTTGCGTCATCCTTGAGGGAAGTTGTGCCGAGATTCTTCGCTGATGCTCGAGAATGACACTTCGTGTCCGGCACAACAACCGAAGGATCTCGGAACGAAGTGACGGACGCAAAAGATTATTTTGCTCCAGAATGACACAAGGACGCGATAGAATCTCGGCGCGCCTTCACTCCAGAATGACAACGCGCGAGAGCGTTCAAATTTTGATTTATCGAGGAGTTTGTATTGATTTTAACAAAAACTAACTTTTGTAGGGACCGGCGTCCTCGACGGTCCGCAACGATGGATAAACACATAATATCACGGTTTCGCACAAACAAAATCAAGCATTTCTGAAATAAAGTAACTTTGATTTTGATACGGACCGTCGGGGTAACGAAGTGGCGCAAGGGTCTTAGAAAACAACACGGTGTGTTGTTTTCCCCCGAGCGTGACCGAGCCGCAGCGAGACCGCCGGTCCCTACAAGGTTACAAATATTTGTAAACAAAGTTTCTGCTAACACACCTATAAATCCCAATTTAACAAACAAAGTTAAAATTAATTATACAATTTTCACATTTTTTCATCATAATTATACTCACTATTAACTGAATTGACAAAATTTTCAAAAATGTGATTTTTTTATTGATTTTTTTACTTATTAATTATAAAATAAAATGTGTATGGTTTCATACAATAATTTAATAATTTAAAGGAGTCAGAAAATGAAGCTCACAAGAATCATTTCCCTTATGCTTGTGTTCGTTATGCTCTGCACAACACTTGCAAGCTGCAATCTTGAAGAAATTTTGAAATTCCTTCAAACACAGACCCCCGAAGAATCCACAACTACGACAACTCAGCCTGACAGCTCTACTTCTACAACCAAGCCCCAGGAGTCAACAACTAGCTCCACAAACAAGGGCGACGATCCTAAACCTGATCCTGAACCTGATCCCGACGAAGAAACTTGGGAACAGCTTTATTACATCATCTCCATTGCAGAAGCAATTGAGATAGCTATGGCTGAAACAAGCATTGAACCCACAACAAGACACTATATTCGTGGTACTATCGTTAAGGTTAGCAACCCCGCTTACGGTGAAATGGTTATCTCTGACGGTGTGAACGAAATCTACGTTTACGGCACTTACAGCGCTGACGGTTCTATCGGCTATGCTAATTTTGATGAAAAGCCCGTTAAGGGAGATGAAGTTCTTCTTCACTGTACTCTTAATACATATGAGGGTACACCTCAAGTTAAAAATGCGCGTCTTATCGACTTCAAAAAAGCCGATAAGGAAGATATCAACGCATCCGATTATTCCAAAATGTCAATTGCAGACGCTCGTGAAACCGCTCTTGGAACAAAAATTTCTGTAACAGGTGTTGTTGCAAGAATTACATACGCAAATGGTATGAAACCAAGCGGTGTTTACCTCATCGATGGCACAGACTCCATTTACGTTTACGATGCTGACATCGCAGGTCAGGTTGCTATTGGAAACAAGATTACCGTTCTCGGTGAAAAGGACTACTGGGTTCTTGACACTGAGGCAAATAATGCCAACAAGCACGGCTATAAGGGCTGCTGCCAGATTTCAAGCGCATTACTTTACGAAAATGATAATGCAACCAACGAAATAGACTTCTCTTGGTGCGATGAAAAGACAGTAAAAGAAATTCTTAACATTCCCGTAACAGAAAACGTTACAACAACAGTATTCAAAACAACTGCTCTTGTAAAGAAAGTTCCCGGAAACGGTTTCGTAAACTACTATTTCTATGACCTCGATGGTAAAACAGGTGCTTACACTTATACTCAGTGCAACGGTTCTGATTTTGCTTGGCTCGATGCTTTTGACGGCAAGATTTGCACAGTATATCTTTCTCCCATGAACGCAAAGTCAACTTCAAGTGACTGCTACTTTAGATTCCTTCCCGTAGCAGTTATTGATGAAGGATTTGAATTTGATCTTGCAAACACACCTGCACATCTTGTTGAATACTATGGTATAGATCAGTTCCTTTCAACATACACAGGTAACCCCATGCTTGAGCTTATAACTAACGTTTCAAGTGAATTGCTCGGATTTGAAAACGCAACTCTTTCTTATACATCTAGCAACACAAGCATTGTTTACTTCACAGAAGAAGATGGCAAAACAATCTTCAACTGTGGCAAGAACGGTACTGCAACAGTAACAATCACAGCAACTTATGGTGAATATACATATTCTGAAACAGTTGAAATCACTGTTGATGCTCCTGTAGTAAGCGAAGGTCTTTCAATTAAAGAGGCAATCGACACTGCTGTTGGCGAAACAATCAAGGTTGAAGGTATCGTTGGTCCTTCCCTTGTAAACAAAGATGGTTTCTACCTCATCGACGAAACAGGTGTTATCGCAGTACTTGTTAACGATGCTTCCGTTTGGGAAGGTCTTGCTCTTGGTCAGAAGGTAGTTATCGAAGGTTTGAGAGATAAGTTCAACAGCGGTTCTAAGGGCTTTGGTGTAACCTGCATCACAAGTGCAACAATTGCAGTTAACTACTACGGTCAGCACGACTATTCAACAGAAAGCTTCATTACGGATAAAACTCTTGACGATTTCTATGCCCTCGATGCAAACGAGGACCACTCAACCGAGGTTTATGTTGCTACAGGTACAATTGTTATTGAGGAATCAGCGTATTATTCAAACATTAAGCTTCAGACTCCTAATGGTAGCAAAATTACCCTCTACTCATCAAGCTCAAATCAGTATAACTGGCTTAAGGCATTTGCAGGTGAAGAAATCACAGTTGAAATCGTACCTTGCAACTGGAACGGCAAATCATATTACGCAGGTTGCGTACTTGCAGTTAGAACTGCCGATGGTAAGATTTGCAACGAACTCAACTTTACAACAAAATAATTTACCAATCAACAAAGGCGCTTATTTGAGCGCCTTTTATCTTTTTTAATTACACAAATTGGGGTTTATCGGGGAGTTTGTCTTCGCGCGCTGTCATTCTGGAGTGAAGGCGCGCCGAGATTCTATCGCGTCCTTGTGTCATTCTGGAGGGAGTGAAACGACCGATAGAATCTCGTTAGGACACAAGGACTGCTCCAGAATGACATCTAAAGATGTCCTGCGCGCCG
>JAZKZP010000006.1:0-10827 GCA_045612715.1 Eubacteriales bacterium | reverse complement strand
GATTTCGCTGTCCTTTGAATGTACAGCTTCGTTATTATATCACATCCGCTACCCGTTTGTCAAGTACTTTTTTCAACTTTTTTCAAACTTTTTTATGGCTTTTTTCACCCTCGCGTTCGCGACCTTGTTATATTACCACATCTCTCCCTTTTTGTCAAGTGGTTTTTTGAAAGTTTTTGAAAAAATTTTCAATATTTTTTCTTGCAAAGCTATTGACAAAATTCTTTCAATATGATATATTATTTTACGTTGACACGGCCCGTTGGTCAAGCGGTCAAGACGTTAGCCTCTCACGCTGAAAACATGGGTTCGATTCCCGTACGGGTCACCAAAATAAAAATAGGAGTGCAAAAGCACTCCTATTTTTATTTTGACGATGCAGTATGCATCGTCAAACCCATCACCGCGCTTGCGCGGGATCGGGTTCGCATTTTTGACCAAACGACGATTGCCGCTCGCGAGCAATCTCGTGGGCAAAAATAGTTCACAAAGTGAACCTTCCCGTACACCTTTAAAAAGTCTTTTGAGCAAGAATGCGCTAAGCGTTCTTGATTATATTTCTCGCAACGCGAGAAATAGTGTCTCGATTCCCGTACGAAAACTTTTTACCACCCCAAAAAGGTTCGGGCTTTTTTGTTTCTTAGAAGAAGTTAAGAAGTATTAAAAATAGCGGACGGAGTTTTCTCCGTCCGCTATTTCTGTTCGAAACATTTCGAGTAATCGTACGATTATGTTTTGTTATATATTAAAATACTCAAACACAATATAATATTCATAACTCATTGTTCCGCGTATTCTGTATCTAAATTGGTTATTTTCAACTCATACTCCCGGAGATCGACAACATACCTTACATTCACCGTGATTGTTTCTACAATCTCTCGACTTTCTCTGTCAGTAACAGTGATAACAATATCTGTCGATTCCGTGAACCATCCTGAAATTGAATACGACCACGGTTCATTCGAACTTGGAGTAGGTATAAGATATCCCACAATAATATGTTCATCCTTATCCCCAACAACTTTTCCATTATATGAAATAGATATATCAAATCGAGAATAGAGAGATTCATTATTATTGAGATCGGATGGTCTGACCGAAAAATTAAACATCGGCATATCTACACCAAAAATATTACCTTGCAGTGGTCCGGAGTTTAAACAACTGTCTTCCAAGCCAAGCTCCGTTGACTCTCCATTAGCGGCGTGCGCGGTTATTACAAAATATGATACAATACCGTTTTGTGGTCTTTCGGGAGAATGAAACAAAAAACTCAAAACGCTACCCATCACGATTAGCGATAGACAAGCTGCTATTGAAACCCATTTTACCCAAGGATTCTTTTTTCTCTTTGACGTGTAAGTAACAGCTTCATCGACATAGTTCTCGCCGATGTTGCCAAGCGCGTTTGAAAACTTTTTAGCAGTCACAATAAAACCTCTCTTTCTGACAGATATTTCCGTAATTCCTTACGGATTCTGGTGAGTCGTACAGATACATTCTTTTCTGTAAGCCCAACTTGCTTTGCAATGTCACTGTAAGTATCGAAGAACCAATAACGGCGCAAGAAAATCACGCGATTTTCCTTTGAGAGCAAATCCAAAAACGATTCGATAATTTCGGTTAGTTCTCGCTCTGCAATTTCTTCCGCGACAGTAGTCGAAGAAGCAAGGCAATCTTCCAATTCTTCCATAGCGATATCGTAATGGCTGTTCCGCTTGGCAGCGGTGTTTTGCTCGTAGCGTTTGAGTGAGATATTCCTTACGATTTTACTGACAAATGCGAGTAACGGATTTGGCCGGGCGGGTGGAATGGCATTCCACGTTCCCAAGTAGGCATCGTTCACACATTCTTCCACATCCAACCGGTTGTTTAGAATTTTAAATGATAACGAGTGAAACATTTTGCCGTATTTGTTATCCAATTCCTTGATGGCTTGCTCAGAACGTTCAAAAAACAGTTCGATTATTCTTTCATCAGTCATCTTCTCGACCTCCTTTTACCTATTAACTACGATTTAGTCACCAAAAACTACACGTAAATGAATTTTTTATTATTATAACATATTTTTTCAAAAAAGCAAACAGGATGCCGAGGCATCCTGTTTTCTTCATTATATAATATATTACTTGCTCCAACCGCCGTTTTTAATGAATTCAGCAAGAAAGTCGCGCGCATAAGTGGTTTCATCGTACAGTTCAATGGGTGTACACTTAGCCCAAGCATAAAGCGCAGTCCAGCTATCCGCTACAATATAATAAGTTTCATTATCCTTAACCTGGGATGCAGAAATCGTTGAATATTTAACGTAACTACTGTTATTCAAGAACTTGCTCTTGAGATCACTTCCCTTTATAGAGCAAAGATACAAAGGATTATCAAAAGTAAGCAAGGACTGAAGATCTCCGTACATAACTTCACCGGCAGGAAGATTATATGGGCTTCGTGTGTTTATGCTTCCGCCCGCAAGAACGATATTATATTTATCGCCCCACTTTTTAACACCCGCTTCATAGTAAAGTTTAGCAACGGTTGACTCTATAACAGAATCATCTTTATAACTCGCGTTATATCCAAGAGATTCATACATCCAGCCAATTTCATCCCAATACTTATCAAGCAAATTTTGAACGATGAGAGAACCCTCAAGATTTTGACACTGAGAATGAGTAACGTAACCAGTAATATTCATCTTGATTTCACCATTAGCAAAGTTAACATCAAGTTCAACGTGAGTAATACCCTTGCTATTATCGCCACCACCCTGAAGGTGAGGAACGCCGTAATCGTCAGTAAAATAATAATAGCTATGGCTATGTCCACCGAATACAACGTCAACATATCCGTCTCTTGAAAGAGATATATCATAATAATCGCTTTCGTCAAGCGCGCTGTATGTAGTTCCGTCATGAATCAAATAAATAATCACGTCGGCACCCGCTTCGCGCAATCTCTGGCTCTCTGCCTTAACAAGAGCAGTGAGCTCGTTTCTAACTTTGAAATTAATACCCTTAGTCTGTTCGCTTGAAATGGAAGAATAGCAATCACCGATAGCACCAATAATACCAATTTTCGCGCCACCACGTTCAATCATAACTGAGGGCTCGCAGTAATCAACTCTCTGCCCTGTAGCATTATCGTAAATATTGATAGCAAGAATGGGAAATTCAGCCAATTCAACATTTTCTCTTATTGCATCCTGACCCCAGTCAAACTCGTGGTTACCAAGTGTCATCGCGTCAAAGTCAAGGTAATTCATCCAATCAGTAATAATTTTTCCATGCGTACCGTTGGATGCGCTTCCACCCTGCCACATATCGCCCGAGGAAAGAAGAACAACGTGCTCGTCAATTTCTTTTCTGTTTTCAAGATAGGTTGTGAGTTCATCAACACCGGGATGACTATCACCATCCTCTAATTTTCCGTGAAGGTCATTAAAGTTATAAAAGTCAATTCTTTCAACAACATCAATTGAACAATCGTCACATAATCCGTTGTTATCAACGTCGGAGTGGTCATCGTAGGGAGTGTTGCCACCGCCGTTTGTCGAAGACGTACCGCTCGGTCTTATAACACTTGATGTGGTTGTGGAAGACGTTGTAGGTCTTGTTGTGCCGCCAACATCGCCCATAGTAATGCTCGATGAAGTTCCTGTGCCGCTCGGGATAATAACATCAAAGCATCCGAAAAGCGCGCTCGCAAGCATCGCAAGCATCAAAAGGAGTGACAATAATTTGAGTGTGAATCTGTTGGTCATATTAATTACCTCTATTTTTTATTTTTTCCCAATATTCCTTTGCGGCGCGCTCTGTTTTATTGTCGCCATAGCTATAATACTTTTTATTCTTAATGTCATCAGGAAGATATTGTTGTTTAACGTAATGATTCTCATAGGAATGAGGATACTTATAACCCTTATACAAGGGTGAACGCAAATGAACGGGAATTTCTTTTCCAAGTCCCGCCTCAACGTCGGCTCTTGCTGCAAAATACGCATCGTGTGACGCATTTGATTTCGGACTCGTAGCAAGCATTACCGCAGCATTTGAAAGAGGAATTGCCGCCTCGGGCATTCCAAGTTCGCGCGCTGAATCGCAACACGCTTTTGTAATAGCCGCCGCCATAGGATATGCAAGCCCTATATCCTCGCTCGCGATGACCTGCAAACGTCTGCAAACCGACAAAAGCTCTCCACAATGCAAAAGCTTCGCAAGATAGAACACCGCCGCATCGGGATCGGATCCCCTTATTGACTTCTGCAAACACGAAAGCAAATCAAAATGCGCATCGTCCGAGAAATTGTCAACAGGAATGTGAAGTGTTTTAACGAGCTCACTGTCAATCACCCCATCACAAGCATAATATGCCCCCTCAAGAAGATTGATCGCGTGGCGCACGTCACCGCCCGAGCATTGTGCAATGTATTCAAGTGTTGGCACGTCCGCAGAAACAGCGGTTTCGTCCCTCTCATTGAGGAACTTCAATGCTCTGTCAAGAGCCTTGGCGAGTTCTGCCTTTTCAACGGGCTTAAATTCAAACAAAGTCGAACGTGAAATAATAGCATTATATATATAAAAATGAGGATTTTCTGTAGTCGAAGCAATAAGTGTAACTCTGCCATCTTCCATATATTCAAGAAGCGCCTGCTGTTGCTTGCGATTGAAATACTGAATCTCGTCTATGTAAAGAAGAATTCCACCAAAGCCGAAAACGTTATTTGTCTGTGCAATTATATCTTTAACGTCGGAAAGCGACGCGCTAGTTGCATTTATTCTGTAAAAATCCATTCCCGACTGTTTTGCAATAATGCTTGCCGCAGTAGTTTTACCCGTTCCGGGAGGGCCAAAGAATATCATATTGCTCATTCTTCCCTTTTCCATCATACGACGCAAAATCCCGCGCTCTCCGAAAAGGTGGCTCTGCCCAACTATATCGTCAAAGGTCTGCGGACGCAAAATATCCGCGAGCACCTCATTCTTGTTTGCCATAATATCACCTCGCATACACAGTTATTATATCAAATATGTAGAATATTGTCAATACACCAAATGAAACCTTTTCTTCCTTTTATTGTGGGTTGAATCCCCCTCTCTTTTTTGGTAAAATAAATATGCAAAGGAAATCATCATCTTTTGTAATATAGGAAAGGAGTTATTTTGTAAAAAACAAAAAGAAAGGACAATTTTATGACAAAAAGAACCAAACTTCTCAGTATTTTGTCGCTCTTACTCATAGGCCTTATGATGATGCCAATGACTACATTTGCGACACAAAAAACTGATTATGAGCAAATCCCCCTCTCACTTGAGGGCAAGGAAATCATAAGCGGAGAGGCTCTTCTCATTGATTCTATCACCTATGTTCCACTTCGCCGTCTTTCCGAAAGTGCCAAGAATTGCACTATCAAATACGACGACCGAACAAAAACCGCCACCGTAAAATATGACGGCTTGACAATCACTATCACCACAGGTCAGCGTTACATATCTGTAAACGGAAGATATTTTTACGGCATCGGCGAGGTCAAAAATATAAACGGTTCACTATACGTTCCTATTCGCCCACTTGCAAGAGCGTTGCACCTTGAGGTTACTTGGAATGAAAAAACTCGCTCTGTTAATCTCACCAAAGCAAGCTGGACTCTTAATGACGCAGAAACCTATTATGACGCTGACGAGCTTTTCTGGCTCTCTCGAATAATTGAGGCAGAAGCAGGCGGTGAAATACTCGAAGGCAAAATCGCAGTTGGAAACGTAGTACTCAATCGAGTAGCAAGCAAACAATATCCAAATACTATTTACGGAGTTATCTTCGATTTCAAGCACGGAATACAGTTCACACCCGCATACACGGGCACAATTTATAACACACCGAGCCAAGAAAGTATAATCGCGGCAAAAATGTGCCTTGAGGGCTATGAAATAATCCCCGGTGTGCTTTTCTTCTTCAACCCAAGAATTGCAACAAGCTCTTGGATTAGTCAAAATCGCCCCTTCGCCGCACGAATCGGACTCCACGATTTTTACTATTAAAATTTCTACATTTATATAATATATTGCTCATAATCAAACCATCCCCCAAGCGAAATCTCGCTTGGGGGATAAATTTATGTAAAGTTATACTTTGTTCTGTGCAATCTTCGTCTTCTTTGTTAGATGACATCAGTCCACCATTACTCCTGGGTAGGAATCACCACTAATGGTAAACTCAGGAAGCTCAACTATTGTTGTTCCAACGTCAGTAACAATAAAATGAATCTCCATAGATTCGGCGCCATATCCATAATTAATAACGTAAGCGCCCCTTACAAGCTGACCGTTTTCAAAATAGAAATAGAAGTCCTGTCCATCGCCAAGATTAAGCGAGTAGTATCTTCCCTCTTCATTATAAACGAGATAGTCAACCGTCAAATTTTCTTTCGCCATCTCAATATATGGGTTAATTTCTTCAAGAGAAGCGTATTCGCTTGCTACGTATTCGCCCTTTCTTTCATAAACAGAATACATTATGCCGTCAATGAATGCCATGTATTGCTTTTCGCTATCATACATAGAACCGCTAGCAATTGCCATACCGTTTTCTGCCAATTTTAAAATGACACTTCCCGCTTCACCGAAATCTGCAAGCGTAGCAGCACAAATCGTTACATTTCTGATATCAAGATGAGCAGCCAATTCTTCACTTGTAACTGTTGTTCTTACACTTGCATCAGCTTTGCTTGGGTCCATCTTACCATCATTTATAATGGTATATTCAGAAATTTCAACAACCGTTGTACCCACGTTACTAATTTTAACGTATGTGGTATCTTCAGGGTCCACTCCCCTTGCATCTATACTGCAAAGCGCTCCGTTTTCAAATTTGAATTCATAAATAGCATCTTCACTTTGGTGAGTATATGATTTTGTTTCTTCGTTATAAGTAAGAGCAGAAAATTCAACCTCATCCAAAAAGCCCATTTCAAAAATCTTCAAATCCTCTGCCGAAGGTGCTTCACCAAGTCCCTCGTACGCAAGCCATCCTACAGCCGTATTAGAAAGCATGTACCCATTTTTAAGGTCGTAAGCCATATTCACATTGTAGTCCGCACCGTCGCCTCTTTCTATTCTTAGAAAATCTTCGGAAACTTCTATAATGTATTTACCAGGATTTGTATACATTTCAAGAGTAAAGTTGGAAATATCATATATTTTAAGCCATTCCTCTTCTGTGATTGTTGTTCGTACGGTTATCTCACTAACAAATCCATCAATAAAGCCCCGAACCATCTCGCAAGAGGTAAGTGACATTGTTGTGAGCATCATAATAGCCACAAGTGTGAGTGATAAAATTCTTTTCATAGTATTTTTTCCTTTCATAGTTTAATATATATCCCGCATTACTGCTTAAGATCAAAAAAGAAACACAAATCATTACATACTTAAATCCCTTCTAAAAGTTCTTCTAATATATAAGTCAATATTTTTCTTAAAAAGTGTAATAAATTTAAAAAATATTTTTATTTTTTATTTTCCAGCAATTTCTTGCTCCTGTTTTTTCTTTTTTAAAATATAAGTATCTATATGTTCATTTTAGCACACAACTATATATATTGCAATAGATATTTAATGATTTTTTCGTTTTTTTCAACAATATCAACAAAAACACAGGAGAAAATTAAATGAAAATACTGATGTTAATAGACTCCCTTGGCATAGGCGGTGCCGAAACACACGTCGAAACTTTAATTCGCGAGCTTTCTGCACTTGGGCATAATGTTTGCATTATGAGTTCGGGCGGTATTATAGCCGATAGAATGAAAAAGATGGGCATCGAAAATGTTTATCTACCACCAATCACACAAGGGAAAAGCTTAAACTTGCCAAATCTCCTTCACTACTCAAAAAATCGCCAAATCATACGCTCCTATATAAAAATTGAATCACCCGATATAGTTCACGCGCATACAAGAAAAACCGCATTTTTGGTTAGCAATCTCTGCAAAAAGCACAGGATTCCGCTTGTTGTAACCGCTCACGCATTTTTTTCTATGAAATTCCCTAAAAACATTCTTTCAAAATGGGGAGATGGGACTATTACCGTGAGCGAGGATATAAAAAAGCACCTCATCTCTCACAAAGCAAAAATCAAAAACATTAAGGTTATCAAAAACGGGGTGGAGATACCCAAAAAGGAGATTTAATATGAGAAAAATAATCTTTGTCAGCCGTCTTGATGCAGATTGCTCTTTGGGGGCGCACCTTTTGTGTGCAATTTCACTCAAATTGGCAAAAATTTATCCCGATTTACAGATAGTTATCGTTGGTGGTGGCAGCGAATATGAAAAAATACACACCAAGGCACTAAAAGTAAACAGCATTATCAACCACGAGTTGATAGTGATGACAGGAAAATCTCAATCTCCCTACAAACATTTCAACTCTGATTCAATCTTTGTCGGTGTTTCACGAGCAGCTCTTGAAGCTATGGCACACGGACTCCCTGTGATATTGCTCGGAAACGAGGGATATATTGGTCTAATAAACGAAGATAACATAAAATTTGCTAAAGAAACCAACTTCACTTGCCGTGGAAGAAATATAAATATGAGCAAAACCAATCTTGCCGCATCATTATATAATGACATCTGCTATTTCTTCAGCTTAAGCTCCCAAGATAAAGAGAAGCTCTGTTCGTTTTCATACGAAGCCATAAAAAAAGAATACAGTGCACAAAGCATGGCTAAACAAACACTTGAATTTTATAATAAAACCATCATAGAGTATAAAAAAAGCTCTCGAGCACCCAAAATTGCAATTTGCGGATATTACGGGCAGGGTAATTTGGGCGACGATGCAATTTTGTCAATCATAAAGAGCAAAATTAAAGAAATTTCACCAAATTCTAAAATCAACGTACTAAATAGTAAAAATCCACTAATGATCTTTGCCATCTTGTATAAAACCGATATATTCATTTTGGGCGGCGGATCGCTTTTGCAAAATTCAACGTCAAATGCTTCCCTTTTTTATTATTTGCTCATAATACACATAGCCAACCTGTTTTGCAAAAGAAAAATTATGCTTGCCAATGGAATTGGACCTATAAAAAAACGTATATTTTCAGAAAAATTCCTCACTAAAGCAATTACAAATGCAATAGTTACCTTTGATTTTATCAGCACGCGAGATCTTAAATCTAAAAATTACCTTTCAAATCTATTACCCAAAACAAAAATTGATCTGATACCCGACCCTGCTCTATCGTACTCCAATCATATCAACCACAAGTTGATATCGAACAATCAAAAAGAATATTTCGTTTTTGTTCCCTGCGCAAACGGAATTAAAAACAACAACATTTCTATAAAAACACTCGCAAGTTCGCTTTCAAGAATCGAAAAATCACTCAAAATTCCACTCGCAATTATAGTGTTAAATCGAAAAGAGGATCTTAGTTTAGCTAAAATCTTGAAAAGTTATTGTCCAAGCGCACAAATTTATTGTCCTAATACAATAAAAGAGCTTTTAAGATTAATTGAAAAGTCTGCAATCGTTATATCGCAACGTTATCACGGCGCTCTTTTTAGCAGCCTTTATGAAATCCCCACTCTTGCCATTTCAGATGACCCCAAAATGATCGCCTTGTGCGAAGAGCTGCTGCTCTTTCCTGCACAAAGCATTAATTCTTTTTTGATTTTTGAAGAGTTAGACGATATAATATCAAAGGTCATAACCCACCATAATGAATTTCAAAATGCAATCACCAAACGAATAAATAATTATTCGCAGAAATCCAATAGAAAAATTGAAAATATATTATCGAAATTCATCACTCCCTCTTGACAAACACGAACATTTGTTCTATAATATAAAAAAAGACAGTTAAGGAGTGATAATGATGCAGAAAAACGACAAAAGAAACGAAATAATAAGATCCTTTCGCAAGTTCGCACGTTTGGGACTTGACAACGAACTGCTAAGTCCAATTCAGGTTTACAAAAAAATCGACTTTCTCTGCGTTTCCAGGCGATCACGTTTGGATATGTTATCCGTATATGACACGTTGCGCCTGCTATGGTTGAATGACGAAAAATCAACTATTGAGGCACTAAAAGGCGTGTATTTCGACAAAAAAGCGCACAGATTAACCAAGCACGATATAAGCGCTCGCGTGCTTAGTTTAGCTCAAGAAAACCATTGCGATGAGCGAACCATATACCGTCGTCTTGAGCGCTCCAGACAAATTTACGAAAAGATTCGCGAACGAGAAGGTCTATTGTTGGATGAATTAGACCGTTAAATTGGGATTTAACGGTGTGTTCGCACTCGCTTTTCACGATTGTTTCGTCCACCTTTTCAAAGGTGGCGCCCTGCGCGTAGCAGAGCCGCGCGGCTCGAGCGCATTCGCCCTTTTCTTTTTGCAAAGCTTTTTCTTTGGGGCTACTTCCTCAAAAGAAAAAGCGTCTAACAAGTTTTCGTATCTAAAGATAGAGCCACTTACTATAGCGAGCGCTCATCTTTTATCCACTTTTTCTTTGAAACCAGAGGCACAAAGAAAAAGTTCCCAAAAAGAAATGCCGATTCGCCTGCGCGGCGAGCGCCACTGCGCGTGGAGCGCCACCTTTGAAAAGGTGGACGAAACAACCTGTGTGTGAATGCAACAACGTGCGCGACAAATCAAAATTTGAACGCTCTCGCGCGTTGTCATTCTGGAGTGAAGGCGCGCCGAGATTCTATCGCGTCCTTGTGTCATTCTGGAGGGAGTGAAACGACCGATAGAATCTCGTTAGGACACAAGGACTGCTCCAGAATGACATCTAAAGATGTCCTGCGCGCCGCAACG
>JAZKZP010000005.1:0-2651 GCA_045612715.1 Eubacteriales bacterium | reverse complement strand
TTTTTAAGTAATTTCTTTTATTTTGTAAACGAAATGCTGTCGAGAAAGACGATTGTTTGCACAGACTTCGATCCCCTCATCCACCACTTGCGTGGTCCCCCTTCCCCTCAGGGGAAGGCACAGATAAATCCCAATTTATTTGATTATACTATAACTAACAAAGCGAACCTCATTTGAGGTTCGCTTTGATGTTATTTAGTTACTATACTGTTAATATAATCTTCGTACTTTTCAAGAGCTTCACGGAAGGCTTCATCGGTGGTGTTTTTTTGGGCAACATCACCCAACCGTGACATTATACCCCACCAATCGTTAGGAATTGATCTTTGAGGAGTAGAATATTGATTTTGACTTATAAGCGCTGCAACAGATGGATTGGAAATTACATTTTCATCCTGTTGTGCGATACGGTTAGAAGGCACCCAATAAAGCTCATTGTATAGCTCAAGTTGGCATTCTTTGTTAGAAAGATAGAGCGCAAGCTCGTTCAAAAACGTTGTTTTATTTTTATCTAATTGGGGTTTTACTCCAATCAAGGTACCGTTTGCAAATGATCCGAGGTGATATTCTTTGCCGTCAACGGTAAATGAAGGAAGATCTGTTGCGGCAAGATTAGAACCAAAATACTCTTTCGCTAAATTTTCTTCCCAAATTCCCGTGATATAAACTGCCAACTCATTATGAAGGTTTTGCATTGGTGAATGATTGCAATAGCAGAAGCAGTTTGTATTTAGCAATTTGCTCAGTGCTCTCATTGATACAAGACCGTTTTCGGAGTTGAAATTGTCATCAATATCAACAAAACCGTTGTTTGCGTCATAGGTCCAATTTGAATGACAGCCCGTGGCGAAGAAGAATGATGCCAAAATCCAAGGATCATCATAGGGGAAGCATACCTTTTTATTTGTTCCGTTGGCTTTATTATATGCCTCAACGTCTGCAATAATTTGCTCAAGGCTATCAGGATCAGTAATTATACTCTTATCATAATACATATAATAACTGTTGGATTCAGCCACGGGATAAGCATACAATTTTTCTGAATATGAAGCCAATTTAATTGAAAGATCGCTGTTTCTATTTTTAAGGATACTTTCGCTATTTAAATTTGGTGCAGAAATTGCATCCATTTCGATGAGCTTATCGAGATTATGACTATTAAAATAAAAAATATCGGGAGATTGGTTTGGATTTTTTGAAATTTCATTTGCTATGACAATAGAATCAACTACCTCTATAACAATCTCATAATTTGAATATTCGGGATGATCAGCCATAAATCTATTGATTTGCTCTTCAAAAATCGGATTGTCATTTGGAACCCAAAGGGTTATTTGGTCTTTTTGAGTATTTCCAAGAGGATTAGCATCTCCGTCGGTGCAGTGAATTACTGAAATTGTACTATCAACAAACCAGATTTCACTCTTTTTAATGGCTTCCCATTCGGCAATTGTGCCGTTAAACTTAACGTATGTGATTCCACGGCATTCCACAAATGCGCTTGGACCGATGTATTCAAGTGTGCTTGGAAGGTGAATGGATCTCAAGCTGTTAAGATATGCAAATGCGTTTGGATATATTTCTTTTACACCCTCTGAAATTACTATGTTTTTGAGGTTTGAATAGTAATCAACAAAAATGAGTCCATTTTCGTTTTCTGCGTTTTCATAATCAAAAGGATAGAAAGAGAATGCACCGGAGTAAATAGTATCAATGCCCTCAGGCATAGTGAATTTAGATTCGTCGTTGCCCATGGCATAGGACAAAAACATAGTTTGACCTAAAAATTTACCGTAAAGATTACCATCGATGGTATAAAGATAGTCACTTTCATTTTCAAGCTCGAATTTTCTCAAAGAGTTTAAATACGTATAGAAAACGTTCAAATTTTCATGGGTGATTCCGCTTGGAATAGTTAGATTTTTAAGAGATATACATGCTGAAAATGCTTCTATTCCAATCTCGGTTATACCTGATGGGAGATTCATATTTTTAAGATCCTGACACAATGCAAAGGCTCCGTTAGATATCGTGCGCAGGCTTTCGGGAAGGACAACAGTGTGAAGAGAAAGACATTGCGCAAACGCGTGTTCTCCAATTTTTGTAACTCCCTCGGGGATTACTACACTCGTTATGTTTCTGTTATCGTAGAAGGCTCTGTCGGCTATCTCGGTTACAGGCTTACCTTGATATGTGCTTGGAATGATAATATCAAGATCGCGACATTTACCGATTTCTGAAACGGCATAACTTCTACCGTTGTTTGTAAGTTGGAATTTAAGCCCTTTGGAAAATGTGGGTTCATCGGGCAACGGGGAAGTTGGCTCAGTTGTACTCTGTTCGGTAGAAGGCTCTGTTTTGTCGCTATCAATTTGACACGCACTAAGTGAGCAAACACTCAAAATGAATGCAAAACAAAGAAAAATTGCTATTAATTTTTTCATAAAATCCTCCTAAAATAGTTTTCTAATTTTATTATAGCATTACAAAATCTTATTTTCAAGAGGAGGGAATATTTTTGGAATTTAAATCAAATCGAAACCTTGATTTTTGTGCATTTTAACGGGATTAAGTGATAAAATACGGTTGTTTTATCAAATTTTGATTTGTTGAGTAGTTAGTTTATTTTGGGACGCTCAAGCCGCTGGGCT
>JAZKZP010000004.1:0-29097 GCA_045612715.1 Eubacteriales bacterium | reverse complement strand
GGTACTATTGTCGGTTATGCTTTATCAGGAGAGTATGTTGATTTAACAGCCAACACCTTACCCGAACCTGGTTTGTATGAATCAGGTTCCGATTATACCGTTTTGCTTAAATCCTGGGATGAGTTGGTTAGTGAAGGCGTGGTTTCTGTGACAGATGGTGTTGTATCCACAGGTTTCACAAGTGGAAATAACGCAAGTTCGGACGCTCTTGCCGGAGATTTGATGCTACCTTTTGATGGCAGTGTTACAGACATTGAAAATTTAGCTTTCTTTAAATGTGCCCAACTCACCGGAGTGAAAATCCCCGATAATGTAAAAACTATAGGGAGACAAGCTTTTGACGGCTGTGGGGTACTAACAACCGTTGAACTTGGCAACGGTATTGAATTTATTGATTATAATGCTTTTGGTTATGATCAAATTCGAAATGTTATTTACAACGGGACTACTGAGGATTGGTGCAAAATTACTTTTGACAGTTGGTGGTCTAACCCCGCCTATTGTAGTGCTTACGATAGTGTTTTGTATTTAAAAGAGGAACCTATGGTCAATATTTGTCATCTTACAGTTCCATCTGCCGTGACTTCTCTTGAAAACAAGTTTACAGGTTGTAGAAGTTTGTTAAGTGTTGTTATTCCTGATGATACTCAGTTAAAAATGCTCGATGATTATGCCTTTGGACGTTGTTATAATTTAAGAAGGGTAAGGATTGGCTCCGGTGTTGAAAAAATCGGACAATATGCTTTTTTAGAGTGTGATCTTGAACTTGTTATGATTCCAGAGAGTGTTGTTGAAATTGATTCAAAAGCTTTTGAATATTGTGATTATTTGACTGATGTTTATTATTATGGCACTTTGGATCAGTGGCTTGCTATTAGTTTTGGTAGTGGGTGGGACTCTAATACACCAAACTACACAGTTCACTTTGCTTCAGGTGGTTCTATGACCAAAACAGCAATTGAAGCAGAGAGACAAGCTCGTGCAGAAGCAGAAGCTGAAGCCGAAGCCGGCTCTGAATAAGACAATTAAATAAACAATATATAAAAACCACGCTTCCGTGCAATCGGATTGGCGTGGTTTTTCCTTTATAATAAATTCACTTAATATTCTGAAAACGTATTGACAAATGGAAAAATATGTCGGACTGACAATGGAAGAATACGGCTGGGAACGAGACGATATGGGGCTATGGCGTTTTGTCACGCCAGAAGAGTTTTTTAGCCGTTGGCGAAGTGCCAAAGAACAACAAACATACACAACATATTTACACAATACACTAAAATTCGAAAGAATACAACTTGACGGTATATTCTCATAATATTATAATTTACTTGCAAATCTTTCGCCGGATTTGTTCGTTTTATCTGCTGTTTTTGGAAATGCCGTCCTTTTCACCAGGGGCGGTATTTTTTATTTCAGTTGAAAAACGATATTATCTGCGGTATAATATTATGCGAAAATTTCAAAACAATTAAATAATATTTGCTGACGCGAGGGAAACGGCGGCCAACCGAGTGAAACAGATCGGGAACAGAACCAAAGCTAAGATGCAACACTTGAAGCAAGAGTGGTTGCGAGATACGTTAATGAAGCGTACTCACTTACTTTTTTTAAAAAGTTATGTGGGTGCGTTTTTTCACCCACGGAAAGGAGAAGGGGTGATGGAAATACTCAATTTTATAATGGCGGTACTTGTAGCTTGTGGCGTATGTCGTGCTATTTTGGAGCACCTTGGGATTTCTAAATTTCAAAAGTATTTTAAATTTCCATTCCACGTGCTTGCCCGGATTGTTCTTTCACCGTTGGAAATTATACTCTATCTGATACATATCTGCTTTTTGGCTAATCCTCTGACAAAGGAGAAACAAACATATGGAAAACGAAAAAAACGCTTCTAACAATGTAGCACCACAAACGAAAGAATACACCATTTGGAGAATGCTTCGTAATGTATTTGTGATAGTTGCTGTCACTTTAATCGTGTATTTTTTCTCACCCCTTGAGATTGTGACCGTATCAAGTAGTACAATGGAGCCCACGTTGCCGGTTGGCTCGGTCTCGGTTGCCATTAAAACGGACGAAACAACAAAATATAAAGTGGGGGATATTATTACTTTTTCTGTTGAATACGGCGGTACCTATTATTCTCGTGTTACACACCGTATTGTTGCCATCGAGGGCGACACCATTCAAACAAAAGGTGACAATATCTCCGAAAACGACCCATTTACCATACATAAATCACAAATTCGTAATCGCTTGAAATGGAATAATATTTTTAATATCAGTTTGCTTTCTATTCCATCAGATACAGATACATATACCGGCGAACCTATCACAGCGCCAGCTTGCACCGATAAGGTTTGTGATATTAAAGAATAGAGAATTAAACAAAAAAGCAAAGCCACACTGATCCGATTATTCGGAAGCGTGGCTTTTTTGTTATAATGCACAAAAAAACAAGTTATTTTTTGGTGATTAAATTGTCAGAAAATTCAATTAAAACTATTGACAATTTTTCTACTATATGGTAGAATAATTATAGAAAATAAAGGTCGGGAAACCTTAAAGCCCAGAAAGGAAAATAGATATGTTTTTTAAGAAGAAAAAAGTAAATGAACAGGAAGTTATAGAGCAGGTAGTAGAACCGGTGGTAGAAGAAGAAAAGCCCAAAGATGCGATTGAGGAATGGGGATATAACGGAAAAGCCATTGTCAACGGATATGTTATCAGGGCTGTCCGTCAATGGAATTTAAATAACCCGAAAAACATTATTCCCGAGGAAGAGCTGAAAAAACTGTTAACTGGATTGAAAATGGTTTTTACCGGAGTTTTGCCTGAAAAGGCAATTGCTACATACGAAGAATATATCAAGAAAGAAGGTTAATTTATGAAAGCATTTGTAGTTAAGGGTATAGGCTTTGCAGTTGTTATCAGCATTATGATGAACTGTTCCCCTTTGCTTGGTGGAATGATAACTTCGCTTTTTGGAAGGTTTGAAGTCTTGGCAGATAGCATTATCTGTTATGATGAAAACGGGAATTTGCAGTTGAACGGTCAAGGAGCAGACGATATGCTTACAACGCTCGGAACACAGGCAGACACATACAACAAAGTGGTTGGTGGAAAAGCACAGGAGTTTTTAAATAACACCGTTGAAGAAGCAGAAACGCCCGAAGATGCTCTTGCTGAATTTGAAGAGCTTAAAACCAAAGCAAAAGGCGTTTTAAATGAAATTAACGACCTCGGCGAGCTTTTTATAAAGTGAATTATCAGAATATTCTGAATATATATTGACTTTTATACCGTATGGCAGTATAATATCAAAGAGAAAGGAGTGTTTTTTATGAGCGAAAACTTAATTAGCCTTATCGAATATGCCGAAAAACATAAAATAAAAGGCGCAACAGCTCGACAAAACGCCATACGAGGAAAGTATAAAACTGCACGGAAAATCGGACGTAATTGGGTCATTGATGCAAACGAACCCAATGTAGATGGACGTGTTAAATCCGGCAAATATGTTGGGCAGAAAAAGAAAGAGCGCTAAATCAAATAGTGCAGATGCTGACGCAAGGAAAACGGCGGCCTACCGAGTGAAACAGATCGGGAACAGTACCAAAGATAAGCTAATACGGTTGGAGCAAGGCTGTATGGAATACGTTAATTTTAGCGTACTCACTTACTTTTACAAAAAGGTATGTGGGCACGCTTTTTTGGTTTGTTCACGGAAAGGAGTTATCTAAAGGAGATTGTGATGGAAATTATCAATTTTATAATGGCTTTACTTGTGGCGTGTGGCGTGGGTAGCGCTCTTTGCAATGGTTTTGGGCTTTATGAGCATCAAAAATATTTCGATTTTCCGTTCCGAGTGATAGCCAAGATTATTATACTTCTGTTGCTTGTGGTGTTTGGCGTGCTACGTTTAGCGTTCACAGTCTTTGTAACACTCGTAGACTTAGCAGATGTATTAACTTATAAAAAAAAGGAGCAAATAAATGCTTCCGAGTTTAATACGTAGAAAGGAGATTGACAAATGGATTTTATTTCACTCGGCTTGGGTATCGCCTTGTTGATTGTTGGCATTGTCTTAATGATTAAACAAAAAAAGAGGTAATAGCTATGTCACTACAAGAGATTTTTAAAAAAAACACTGCAGAGCCTTTAAAGGAAGGGGAGAGCAGTGAGCCGGAAATTCTTATTAAAAGAGAACGATATACAATTTTTCATATGGCGAGAAATATCGTTATCTTTATGTTAATTTTCGTTGTTATGTATCTATTCTCGCCAATAGAGCTTGTCACCATATCAAGTAGCAGTATGCAGCCAACACTTCCGGTTGGGAGCATATCAATAGCATTGGAAAGTGACGAGGACACCGAATATCAGGTTGGCGATATTGTCACGTTTTCCGTGGAATATGACGGCACCTATTATTCACGTATTACACACCGTATTGTTGCCATCGAGGGCGACACCATTCAAACGAAGGGAGATAACAACGAAGAAGTTGACCCCTTCACAATACATAAATCACAAATCCGCAACATCGTAAAGTGGATTAACATTTTTAAAATTTAGGAGGTTTTTTACTATGAAAAAAATTGGTGAACACTTAGGTCAAATTATCGCCGCACTTGCCGGCGTGGTGCTTTTAATTACAGTCATAACTTTGTATAAAGCACCGATCGGCGATTTCTTTAATAGCATTATTTCAAAAGAAACAGACGTAGGTAATAAGGTTTTAGATATTGATTGGGGACATCACATTATAGAGGGTGGCTATCAAACGCACAATCAAGGTCAAGCGCTTAGGTTCCGTTCCACAGCCGATTTTAGCAAATTCGTCGAAGTAAAGGTAGATGATACCACCGTGGACCCTGCCAATTACACCGCAACCGAAGGAAGTACCATTATTACGTTTACCCCCGAATACAGCGCAACGTTAGCAAACGGCGAGCACACAATCGAGGTTGTCTCTAATGACGGCTCTGCAACTGCTCCGTTTACCATAAAAGGCGGAAGCTCCGGTGGGCTTGAGCCTGATAATGAAGAGCCTGTTCGTTTAAGGATTGGTAATCTTCACACCAATTCAAGTCTTTCCGTTTACAGCTTAAATAACTGGGACGCATATTCACATACAAACACGTGGGAAGCTGTAACCTTTAACAATACTCCGAGCGATTTCGGCGGTGAGTATGTTTGGACCGATGGGGAAGACATTTATTATTCCTATGAAACCAATTATGTGCTGAATGGCAAAAATTGGGAAGAAGTGGATTTGGCTACTACCGCACTCAATCACAGCGATTTTTGGACGGACGGTGAGAATATCTATTATTCTTGCAACTCAGACCAGTATGTTTTTGATACATCGTCAAAGGAATGGACGCCCACTCGTTGGAATGGCTTGAGAAGTTTTTACGGCAGCTACATTTGGACTGACGGCGAAAATATCTATTATTCCTACAATCGCAATCAGTACGTTTTAAACGGCGATACGTGGGAAGCAACAACCTTTACCGGCGCACTTACCAGCTTTATGGGTCACAGAATTTGGTCAGACGGTAACTACATTTATTATTCATACAACAGTAATCAGTACGTATTAAACGGCGATACGTGGGAAGCTGTTACCTGGAACGGTGCACTTACTTCATTTAGCGGTGAGTATATTTGGACCGATGGCACAAACGTTTATTACGATACAAGTTATGTGCTGAACGGAAACACGTGGCAAGCAACAACCTTTACAGGCATTCCTGATGGATTTAGTGAAACTTACCTTTGGAGCCAACGACTTTGGAGCGATGGCTACAACATCTATCGTTACTATAACGGCGAGCATTATGTCCTTAAATAATATGATTTTAGTATTCATTTAGTATTAAAAAACCGCCCCAGCGCCAACCGGGGCGGTTAGAAAGGAAATCTATTATGAAAAAAATAATCACTTTATTATTAGCAGTTTTAATGTTGCTTGGTTTAACCTCGTGCAATAACAATAACGACGTTGAAGAGCCTACCGATGACAATTCTCCCAACTATAAACTTGCTTTAGTTTACAAAGAAGAAGGGCACGAGTATCAGTATATGACTTGTATCATTGACGGACAACGCGGTTGGGCTGTAATGCCGGTGACAAATAGAACAAAAACTTCTTACGGTGAAATTCACAAAGAAATAAGAAATCGTCCAGTTATAAGTATGAGAGATACTTTTAAGGATTGTACTGCATTGGTCGAAGCTCCGATTATCCCCGATAGTGTAATTGATATGAAAAACACCTTTAATGGCTGTACTTCTTTAAAAACTGCCCCGACAATCCCGAGCAGTGTAACAAATATTTGGAATACTTTTAATAGCTGTATTTCTTTAACAGGAAATATAGAAGTTAATGCTGAACCAACAAACTATTTAACTTGTTTGGAAGGTACTACACAACCCATTACAATAACCGGAACTTGCTCTGCAGAAACAAAGGCAAATCTTGTGGGTACTGCAAACAATAGCAATGTAACTTATGAAGGTGAGCCCAAAATAGAGATTGAAACGCCCGAAGATGCTCTAAGCAATGACTTAACATTTAATCCGGCATCATAATTAATTTTTCAACTTATGATAATAAAGCCGCCTCGGTTGGCGCTGGGGCGGCAAAAATAACAGAAAAGTGCTATAATTATGAACGGGACGCCCGCCTGTTTAGAGGGCGTTATTAAAAAAGAAAGGAGCTTTCTTTATGAAAAAATTTAATAAAAAGGAGTTTGGCGAAAAAGTCCGCAAACATTTAGGTGAGATTATTGTTGCCTTGGTTGTACTTGTTTTACTCATTGGACTTCTGTCTACTTCCGTTCCTTTTTTGAGTGATTTTTTCAATCGTAGTGAAGAACCGGACGAGCCAACAATCTCGGTTACAGAAAAAGAACCATCATATACAGATGATACTATTTCAGAACCGACGTGCACCGATAAAACTTGTGAAATTCCGGAAGATAAACCTATTGAACAATCACCGAATAAAGACCCGGAACCAACAACGGAGCCAAGCGAACCGGTTGCAATACATACACACGCACACGCCATTGATACAGTAATAGCACCAACTTGCCTTGATAAAGGCTATTCCGTTTCTCGTTGTGAATGTGGCGATACATACAAAAAAGATTACAAAGACGCTCTCGGGCACAGTTGGAGCGAATGGGTAATTACCAAACAGCCTACAGAGCAATCAGAAGGCACTAAAACACGCACTTGCGAAAGATGCGGTATAACAGAGAGCCAGAGCATTGCCAAGCTCTCACACAGCCATTCTCACGCTGTAGATCGCGTTGTAGCACCTACATGCACGGAGAAGGGCTATTCGGTTTATAGCTGCAGCTGTGGCGATACATACAAAAAAGATTATAAAGATGCTCTTGGACATGCGTGGAGTGAATGGACGGTTGTTAAACAGTCTACAGAAGACGAGGAAGGCACTGAGAAGCGCACTTGTGAGCGTTGTGGTATAGAAGAAAGCCGTAGCATTGATAAGCTCCCACACAGCCATTCTTACGCTGTAGAGAACGTTGTCGAGCCAACGTGCACAGAACAGGGCTATTCAATTTATGTCTGCAAATGCGGTGATACCTACAAAGCAGATTATAAAGATGCTCTCGGGCACGACTGGAAAAATTGGATTGTCGTGAAACAACCAACCTATTTTGAGGAAGGACTTGAAATAAGAACGTGTAGCCGTTGTGACGAAGAGGAAGAGCGTAGTATTGCGAAGCTTCCTGTTGTAAATAGTCATAGTCATTCTTATGCCGTTGATGAAATTGTCGAACCAACGTGCACTGAGCAGGGCTATACCGTTTATAACTGCAGATGTGGTCATACCTACAAAGCAGATTATAAAGACGCACTCGACCACGATTGGAATGAGTGGACTGTAACAAAACAGCCTACGGAGACCGAAGAAGGCGAAGAAAAAAGAACGTGTAAGCGAAATGACGCAGAGGAAAGCCGTAGCATTGATAAGCTCCCACACAGCCATTCTCACGCCGTTGATCGCGTTGTAGCGCCAACGTGCACGGAGCAAGGCTATACCGTTTATCGTTGCGCTTGTGGTGATAACTACCAAGCCGACTACACAGACGCTTTAAACCACGATTGGAATGAGTGGACTGTAACGAAACAACCTACAACAACCGAAGAAGGCACAGAGAAACGTGTTTGTAGCCGTGGTGATGCAGAGGAAGAACGCAGCATTGATAAACTTCCGGTAACATTGCGAATTGGTAATATACATACTAATTCAAGTCTTTTCACTTACAGCTTAAATAACTGGGACGCATATTCACATACAAACACGTGGGAAGCTGTAACCTTTAACAATACTCCGAGCAATTTCAGTGGTGAGTGTATTTGGACGGACGGTACCAACGTTTATTATGATACAACTCATATTCTGAACGGCGATACGTGGGAAGAAGTCGAGTTGTACACCAACACACTCAGCCACCGAGACTTCTGGACTGACGGCGAAAATATCTATTATTCCTACGAAGGAGAACAGTATATTCTTGATAAAGTGTCACAGGAATTGGTGCCTACCCGTTGGAATGGCTTGAGAAGTTTTTACGGCAGCTACATTTGGACTGACGGCGAAAATATCTATTATTCCTACAATCGCAATCAGTACGTTTTAAACGGCGATACGTGGGAAGCGATAACTTGGAACGGCGACCTTACTTCATTTATGGGTCACAGAATTTGGTCAGACGGTACTAACACTTATTATTCTTTCGGAAACAATCAGTACGTATTAAACGGCGATACGTGGGAAGCTGTTACCTGGAACGGTGCACTTACTTCCTTTAGTGGTGAGTATGTTTGGACGGACGGCACAAATGTTTATTACGATACCGGCTATGTACTCAACGGAAACACGTGGCAAGCAACAACCTTTACAGGCATTCCTGATGATTTTGCCGGTGTTTACCTTTGGAGCGAACAGATATGGAGCGACGGCTACAACATTTATCGTTTTTATGATGGAAAACATTATGTCCTAAAATAATTTGCTCTGATAATAGCAACACCGCCCCGATTGGCACCGGGGCGGTGAATATAACTCATATTGACTTTTTAGGCATTTTGTAGTATAATATTCTAAAAATTAAAAAAGGCAGTAAAAAAGCCAGCGCGCCAACGCTGACTTTGCTACGATGAAGCACCCTTACCACAGAACTGCTTCAAATATTTGTTCTTTCGATATGATTATAATATCTGCACATATTGTAAATCATATTCAAATATTTGTCAAGAGGTTTTTGTAAATTTTCATTAAGGGTGCCGTTATCGGCATCCTTTTTTGCTGTCTTAAAAAAGAAAGGTGATTTTATTATGGCAAAAATTATTGAACGCTATCCAAGCGAAAACGGGTTCTGCTTTTTAGCAGATACTAAACTCTCTTTAAAAGCAAAAGGTCTTTTGGCCCAAGTGTTTTTATTTAGAGATGAACAGTTTAATACAGTTGAAGAGCTTAATCCCGAGGGAAATAAAGCATTGGTCAATGTATTACAAGAACTTGAAAAACACGGTTATTTACGTCGTGAACGTTCCAAAGTAAAGGGCAAATTTTGTGATATGATATATCATTTTTCGAGCGAAGCTACTCTTTTAAAGGACGGTAAAAAATAATGGGTAAAATTATAAAAAACCAAGGTAACAAAGGCTTTACCACAATGTTTAATGATCACTTTCACGATAAGCGTTTATCGTGGGGGGCAAAAGGAATGTTAAGCAACGTTTTTTCTCTTCCAGATAATTGGGAATTTTCGATAAAAGGTTTTCAAGCAATGTCTTCTGATGGTGAACGAGTAGTTCGCTCTTGTTTATTTGAACTTGAATGGTTTGGTTATTTACAAAGAATACAAATTAAAAATATAAAAGGCAAAATTTTGGACTATGATTACGAGTTTTTTAATGAAAGTCAATTCCCTACCAAAACAGAAAAAGTGCCAACGTGGAGTGAGCGTAAAGCCTTCCAATTCGTAAAGACAAGAGTGATTGACGATAAAACAGGCGAAGTTCTCGAAGAAAAGCCTTTTTTGCAAGTAGAAAACTCTATTGAAAACCCAGAACGACAAAATGTCGTTGTGGACGAAAACCCAGAACGACAAAATGTAGAACTGGGTTTTGTAGAACTGCAAAATGCAGATATGGAGTTTGTAGGACAATTAAATACTAATAAATTAAATACTAATAATATTAATAATGTTTCTAATCAATCTATCAATCCTAATGAAGCAGAAGAACCTAAATTACCTTCTCCTTCACCAAAGGAAAAAAAGATAGATAGAGTGATAGATATGAAACTCATAAAAGAAATTAAGGAACAAATTGAGTATGAAAGCTTAATACAAGGCTCAAGTTTTTGTGAACAGCGCATCAATGCGGGTGATTTAGATATAGTTGTTGATATTCTTGCTACACTTAAAACTGCTAATAAGCCTATGCAATTTGGCGACAGTGTTTATCAACCTGATTTTATTCGGGCAAGAGCAGACCAAATCAGTGAAAAACATATTGGTTATGTATTTGACTGTTTTTATGAAAATCACGAAGAAGTGAGAAATATTAAAAAGTATTTAACGACAGCCGTTTTTAATTCTCCGGCAACTTACGGTAGTTTTTATTCAAATCGTGCACGTGCTGCAGGACTGATTTGGTAAATCCTTTTTACACCTCGTGTAACGAACAGAAACCGCCCTATTTGCCCTTAAAACGATTTTTAGGGGCAAATACATGGCAGTCTCCTAAAACCTCTTAGAACGCAAAATACGGCGTTTAAAGGTGGTTGTGATAATTCTATTAAATTTTCAATTTTTAAATGCTCTTTTTATCGAATTATTTTATAATTTTATTAAAATAGTTTTGTAAAAGGGGAGAAAGGTATATGGATAGTAATATGGCACACATAGCATTTCGTATTTTAGGTGGACTTTGGAAACACATTCTTTCTCCAATTCTACTGTTCACCGGTTTAATTTGGCCCACGTTGCTTTCGTTGATAGATGAAGATATGAGCTTTTTTTCAGGCTTCGACGTAGGTTTGTTTTGGTGGATTTTAGCCTGGTTATTGATGGCATATACATTCATTCAAAATATCATTCGCAAAGTTAAACACGACCCTTCGTTTAAACTTTATAAATTGATTATAGGTGCAACCGCATCTTACAGTGAAAAGAAGCTTACAGACCCGCCTGCTCCCAAAGAAATGCAGTTTGACGAACCTCAAGGCTTTGTTTTTGGTAAAAAGAACGGTAAATGGATATGTAAAAAAGTAAAAGAAGACGGACATATCGCAATTGCCGGTGGTCCCGGCTCCGGTAAGACGCAAGTTACTTGTTTACCTTCTTTGGTAGCTTGGGATAAAGACCAACCGATATTTGCCATCGACATAAAAGGTGAATTATCCCAAAAGACTGCGAAGAAAAGAAAGAAATGCAAAGTATTTTCTTTACGAGCCGAAGACTTTGGCTATAATCCTTTTTATTGTATTGATGAAAACCGAAATATTGTAAAACAAATTCGTGAAATTGCTATAGCTCTTTGTCCTGTTCCTGCAGGGGAGAAAGACCCTTATTGGAAACAATCAGCGCAGAATTTCATCACAGGTGTATTAATCTGGGGCTATCATTCAAAGATAAGCTTCGCAGAGACGATGAAGCTTATGAAAAAAACACCGCCGGACGAAATGGCAGAAATGATTTGCACCGGTGATGATGAAGAAGCAATTTTATTTATGAACCAATTCCGAAATCTTGCGGAAGATACGCTTTCGGGTGTATATTCCGAAGTTTCAAATACAGCTCTTGTGTTTGCAACCGACCACGCATTGATAGATACACTTAACAAACCAAGAGAAAAATGTATTTTACCTTCTGACCTTGATGAAGGATATAGCCTATACATACAAATTGCCGAACACGAGCTCGAACAGCTCCGCAACTTTTTAACGCTCCTTGTTAATCAGTTTTTGAAGCATTTTGAGCAACGCTCGGAAGAAAATTGTAATCGTGTTTTATTCTTGCTTGACGAGTTCCCACGTCTGGGTAAGCTTGAGGTAATGATTAACGGACTTGCAACCTTGCGTTCAAAAGGTATTACCATCGCATTAGTATTTCAAAGTTTTGCGCAGCTCGACGTTATTTACGGCAAGGATCAGCGCAAAGCCATTTGTGACAACTGTGGCTATTGGGCTATTTTAAGAATAGCAGATGGTGAAACGCAAAAAACGCTTGCCGATAATATTGGTACCTATGACCGCACGAAAAAATCTTTCTCTGATAACAAAGGAGATTTTAAAGCTCTCGGAACGTCCGGCACATCGGTTACAACCGAAGAAAAAAGAATTGTGAAACCTGAAGACTTGGGAAGATTGCAAGACCACTTAATATTGCTGCACCCATCAGGCTTCGTTAAAGTAGAGAAACAATACTTCTGGAACACACCAGAATTCAAAGATTAAAGATTTTACCGCCCCAGCTCGACACGGCCGGGGCGGTTTTCTTTTATTCTCAAATCTTTTGCCATCGGCGCCGACAAGTCAAAGCCGTACACAGTCCGAGGACGTCTGTACACGGCTTTTTTGTTTGCCGACCGCCTTTTATCTCACTTAATTATAATTTTTCGCACCGACCGGAGCTCACTCAGAGCAGTCCGGGGACGTCTGCTCTGGCAGATCTCCGACCGGAATTATAATTAACCGAGATTGTGCCTAACGGCACGGAAAAGAATTACGAATAGCGAGGGTGGTCAGAGGTACTTCCCGGAGGTGAAAAGCCCTATTTTACAGGGCAAAAAAGAGTGTGAACAAAGTGTAAATTGTCAGAAAAATGGTAAAAATATATTGACTTTTCTACGATATAGTAGTATAATATATATAGAAAATAAAGGAAAGGAAAACAGAAAATGCCATTAGACGAAATCATTAAAATTGCTGAAAAAAGGAAGATAAAAGAAATCAAAACCGCAAAGCCTAACCCCTCAAATCCCCCTAAAAAAACCCTCTTTGATAGCAGACAACTTGAACGATAAAACCCAAAATGTAAAAAATCCTCGCCCCCAGGGATAAGGGGAGAAAGATAGAAAATATGAGTAAGTACGCAAGAAGAAAAGAAGCCGCAAGGCAAGAAGCAATTGATTGGCAGTTAGATTTTGCAAATCATAGTTACAGTTGGGGCGAGCTCTCTGAATACGCCGCCTATTTTGAAAAGCTTGGCAAGCGTTATGGCTTGACCGCCGAATTTAGAGAAAACGGCATTATTTAAGCGGTTAAATCGGCGAAAGGAGAAAACTTATGACAAGACAGGAAGAAAAACAAATCAAAAAAGGACGCGAAGGGTTGAGCGACATTCAGGGAATGTTTTATGACTCTATCCGTTGGGATAAAGTCACCGAAGCTGTAAAAAGTGGAGCACTCTCCGTTGACAAAAAAGGAAATCTTAAAATAGGCAAGTAAAACAAATACCGAGCCCGGCGGTTAAACCGGGCAGAAAGGAAAATTGATATGGAAGCAAAATATGAAGATAGCATTTTGATAAGACTTGACGCCCTTAACGCTATGATAGCCCTCTGTCAGAACATTGGCTTTAATCGTTATGAAACGATAAAGGGAATAAAGGTTGTCATAGAGAGAGAGGACGGCACGACCGTGACGGAGCATTTAAGAGAGGACGAAATAGAGCAGACCGTCAGCGCATACATAGCCGAAAAGAATAGACTTCCCGAATATTATCTGACCGAGGAAACCTTAAAGGCAATTGTAGAATATGTGAAAGCAAACTTAGAAAAATAAAAAATACAGTCCCCGGGGGAAACCCCGGGGGGAAAGGGAAATTATGGATACCAAAATAGAAGTAAATAACAAGCGCCACCTTTTGCTTAACCTTGACGAAGAGGGGCTTCACGTTAAGCACATCACCTCAAAAGGCGAGATAGACCGTGCCGAACTATTCAACCAGGGCGACCTCGTTATGCTTATTAACTGGGCGATATATCAACGAGAACACGGCAATCCTAATTTATCTTATTAACGCAAAAATAAACGAGCCGGGGCGAAAGCTCGCCCCGGTGGAAAGGGAAATTATGAAGCAGAGAAAAATTATCAACTTTACGGCAGAATTCTTCACCGATAAAAGAAACGGAAAAAATGACGTTGTTGTGATAGCGAACGGCAAGGAGCTTTACCGCCAGCCGAAAACAAGAGAAAACTATTTCGCCGGACACGATATTTATATGACGGCGAAATACGGCGCCCCGGCGAACGCTTGAAAGGGGGAAAGGGAATGAAAACCTTATCGGAAAAAATGTTGTGTGATTTGTGCCGATGGCTTGCAGGTCAAGACGGACAGCTCCAAAAAGAAGCCATACCGATTTTACATCTTCACTATGGCTACACCCCCGAAGATTTTGAAACGCTGAATATTTGCTCTGCAGACGAAGCGAGCGAGTACATAGAAGAATATAAATTGTGCAACGAATAAAAAATGAGCCGGGGCGGGTTTTCGCCCCGGCAGAAAGGAACCCCTTATGAGAAAGTCAGCTCAACACTCCGCAAAGTTGGTTGTTACCGTGGAAAGCGATAAACGAACCGGCACGATAAAAACCACTTCCGTTTTTGATAATCGAACCCAAGAACATTGGCCCGAAGAAAAAATACAGTCCCGAGGAATAAAAATGTTTTTGAACGTGGACGAGTTAAAAGAAACGTTGAATTGGAACTTGAACGGCGACACTTCCAAATATCAATTTACGTGGGGACAATCCGGGAAGGCAAGCTCCGAAGGCAGAGCTTATATTTTCAAATAAACCCCGACAGCCCCCGGGTGATAACGCCCGGGAAAGGGGCTCGCCCTCGGGCGAGCGAAAGGGGAACAGCAGAACCGAAAATTTTCTATCTTTCGTTTTTGGCTTCTGCTGATCCTCTTCCAAATCTGCTTTATAATTTCTCAAAATAAAATTCACTATACCGCACACGCGGTTTGTTAAAAAATTTCCCTTTAAATTTTTATATTGATTTTCACCATATCGCACTCGGCGAGCCATAATAATTTTCCTTTCTGATTTTGGTCGTGATGCTGTGACATGATTTCGTCACAGCACACTTCCAAATCAGCGAACAGAAATTTTCAAAATGATACTTACCTCATTTCAAAAATTTCTATCAGCTCACAGAGCACATAAAACGCTCATAAAAAACTCGCGTTTTATTTTTTGAAAAGCCAACACCACCTTAACCGTGTTTTATCAATTTTTCTTTTTTTAAAGGCTGCTCTGCAGCCTTGTCATTTCTCGGGCAAATGGAAATAATTTACTTTGATTATTCAATACCTTTTTTGCCCGAAAATGACATCTCGGTATTTTTTTATTTTTCGCAATTCTGCCCTGTAAATTTAAGTTATCAGAATATTCAGAAAATATCTATTGCTTTTTAGATATTACTGTAGTATAATATATTCAGGGCAGAATAAGAAAGGCAAGTTTCGTACGCGGTGCCAAATTTCACGCCTACGGCGTTCCATTTGTCCCCTTGTACATAACTTGTTGGGGAGTGCCTTCCCCAAACCCTGCTTCACTAATTTGAAATTCTCCGCATAATCACCGCTAAAAAATTACTGCTTTATTGCTCCGCAAACGCAGTTAAATTTTTTATAAACGATACGTTTTTTAACGGTGTTTCGCATTGTATGCCCACCGTCAAAAACATATCTTACCACACAAAATTTCATTTCAAATTAGTGCTTCTAAAAACATAATCACAGCCGAAAAAGGAGTGACACTACATAAAATGAACGAGAAAAAAACTGCCAAGCGTGGCACTTATAAAACTGAAAAACGAAATATTTCTATTCGTGTTCGGCTGTCGGAAAACGAGAAAATTCTGTTTGATGAACGATTAAAAAAAGCAAATTTATCTCAAGCAGAATTCATAAGACAAGCAATTTTGAAATCAAAAATTAAGGCGGCGCCAATAAAAAAAGGCGTCGATTTGGGAGACGTTGGAGACATTTATGTTGCTCTCTCAAGAATAGGAAACAACTTAAATCAGATAGCGCGACACTATAATTACGGTGAACCGAGAACCCGAGAAATTGATTATGAGCTTCGAAAAAATTTAACTGAACTTGTAAAATTACAAGCACAGATCGCCTTGAAAGTGGGTGAGAAAAATGGCGATTTTAAAACATAAGGGTTATAAATCTGCCAACTATTTTTCTTGTCAACAATACTATTTATATGAGCACGACGAGGTGACACACAAGCCGATTTTAGACAAAAACGGCAATATGATACCTCGTGAACATTTATTAACCGCAGCTCAAAATACAACGTGGGACAGTTGGGTAACGGACTGTTGGAAGGTCAATAACAAGTACAATCAAAACCAAACGCACGGTGAAGTAAAGACACACGAATATATCATTTCATTCGACCAGCGAGATGGTGATGAGAATGGTTTAACTCTTGAAAAAGCTCTTGAAATTGGAAAAGATTTTGCCGCCAAAAACTTTCCGGGACACCAGACAATCATTGCTGCACATATGCCGAGTGATGGAAATTATGACGTACATATTTGTATAAACAGCACCCGAATGTATGACGAAGAGAAGCAGGATTTTATGAAAAAATCTTGCGAATATGAAGCCGGTAAAAAGCACAGTAGCAATAAGAAAATGGTTAGACACTTGAAGCAAGAGACAATGGATATATGCCGAGCAAACGGCTTATATCAAATTGACTTGTTACCGGAGAGGAACACAAGACCGGATAAAATCACCGATGCAGAATATAATGTTGCCGTCAGAGGACAGGCAAAGTTAGACGCTGAAAACGCTGAAAGAACAGCCAACGGAAAGCCGGTCAGGGTCACAAAATTTGATACGCAGAAAGAAGAACTAAGGCAAGCAATAAAAGAGACGGCAAGTTATTCAACTGATTTTGAAGATTTCAAACGCAATTTACATCAAGATTTCGGTATCGAAGTAACCGAGAGCCGAGGCAAAATTGGCTACATTCACCCCGACAGAAACGGGCCCATCAGAGCAAGACAATTAGGCGCTGATTATGAAAAAGAAGCAATCGAAGAACAAATCAGAGAACGTAAGGGAGAGCCGAATAAAAATTTAACCCCCGAAGAACGTAAGGCTGATTTTGCTTCTAAGTATGGAGCTTGGAGCACGTGGAAAGAAAATGATTATCCGATTGCTGAAAAATTACAATTCCCCGAAAAAGAAATAAATAAATATGTTTTAGAAAACAGCCGGGAGCTTCACACCGCTATTAAAGGTGTCGCAGAAGATAAAGAAATGCCGGAATATTCCGAGAGCACCGGTCAGTATGTAAAACAATTAGACCAGTCTGCAGATATGGTAAAAGAAAATAATCGTCCTTCTGCAGAACAAAAGGAACTACGTCAAAATTACATTAACACAATCAACGATGCCGGAACGGATCTTGCCGTGCGAATAATCGCGGCACAGAACCTTCAGGCAATGAACGTGGACGAAAGGCACAGAAAAGATTATCAGACACGAGCCCAAGAAATTTATGGACGTGACACGCGCCGATATGATATTCGTTCCTCTTTTGATAGAGCGACAAATTCACCCGGCAAAGTTTATTTGTATGACGAGTACGGCAGAAAGCGAAGCACCGCAGAATTGGTGGTAATACTTACAGCTGTTACGTTTAAAAAACCGGGACAAAATGAAGAGATAGACTATCACCAAAAAAGCGAACAGCAGAACCGTCCTATCAGAGCCGGCAAGAATTGGGAGCTTCAAAATATGGCAGACGCTATCGCCTATGCTCGAAAACACGAAGTTGATGTAAACAATATGCACGACAAAATTAAAGAGTATGGACGAGCGTTAGGAAATGCCCGAAAGGAAGTTGAAAAAGCTGAACAGAAAGTAGAGGAAATGCGTGGCACAGCAAACGCTGCCAAAGATTATATCGAAAGCGTTGCTTATATAAGAAAATATAAGGGCTTGTCTCGTAAAGCACAGGAAGAACATTTTGATGAAAATCAAGAAAAATTAGAAACCTTTTACCATTCGGCAGCTATATTGCAAAAACGAGGTATTATAACCGAAGAAGAAGTACATAAGTTTGTGAAAGATTATAAGGAAGCTCTGAATGAGTTAAAAGACGCTAAAAAAATCTCTGCAAAATGTAAACAAGAATACATAGAAGTCTGCAGAGTAAGAGATAACGTAGTAAAAATTAACGAAAGAAATGGAGTGTATTTAGAAGATGGCTTTGATAAACAACAGAACCGGACAACCGGCAGAACGCAGGGAGAACGAGATGGAGATAGCAAGTCGAACACCGGATATAATATCGGACGAGATGGTAAGTCAGGAGAAAGAACCGACGAGCAGAGCATCAGCGAAGCTTCACGAAATGAACGAGCAGAAAAAGAGAGAACTGGAAAACAGTCTGCTCAAGGAAGCATTGATAGAGTACAGTCAGAAATACGAGGAATTGAACGAAAGGTTGCTAAAACTGCTTTCGGAAATCGAACAGAACAACCAGAGCCAAAGCCAGTTGATAGACCAAAAACTCAACAGCCTGCAGTCGATAAACAGCCAGTTAGAACAAACACTAAATCAAGAACTCGAAAGCCTGGGCGTTGATTTAAAAGAAGCATTGATGCGACCAATCGCATCAGCGCTTCACAAATATCAAGAAATTGTAACAAAAGAAATCAATGAGATAAAAGAAGCTGCCGAGGAAACCCGAGATGTGATTAAAAAAACTAAAAACAAATCGGCGCAGTTTTGGACTATGACGAAAGTAAAAGAGATTTTGTTTTGGATTGCAGTTGTCTGTAATATCGGATTATCTCTTTATACCATTTATGGTTTTATAAAATAAGGAGTGTTGAGCTATGGGATTGTTTGATTTTTTCAATAAAGATAAAACAAATAAAAAACTAAACAGAAAGGAGAAAAAAACCGTGAACACTGAATTTGTGAATAGCATTACATTTGAGGAAGATCCGTTTGAGGACGAAGTACCGGCTTACACTCAAATGTATGACCTCGAAGGAAATGAGGTGGAACAATGAGTGAGCAAAGTTTAAGAGACAAAATTGCCGAGAGCTTTATTAATTCATTAAATGAAAATGAATTGCCGTGGGAGAGAATGTGGCGTACAGAACGACCTTATAACGCTACTACTCAAAAAGATTACCGTGGCGTCAATTCTCTTTGGTTATCGGTGCAAGCCGGAGAGCGTGGCTATACTGACCCTCGATGGTGCACCTTCAAACAAGCTAAAGACAAAGGTTGGAGCGTAAAAAAAGGTGAAAAAGGCACAGCGATTGAGTTTTGGAGCATTTATGATACAAAAGCTCGCAAAACATTATCGTTAGCAGAAGCTGATGAAATTGTGCGACAGGAACCGGAACGTGCAGACGATATGAAACCAATCGCCAGAGCGCATTATGTTTTCAATGCCGAGCAGATTGATGGTATACCGAAGCTTGAAAGGCTTGAGCCTGCAGGTGATATTAATGCTATCAGAGGACAAAGAGATACCTTGCTTCAAAATATGGGGCTTGCCTTCAAAGAAGGCGGCGACCAAGCGTATTATAGTCCTTCAAACGATAGCGTGACAATGCCACCCGAAAACGCTTTTAAAAACGATTACGGCTATATGTCAGTCTTTCTTCACGAGTGCGGCCATGCGACAGGCGCACCGCACCGGTTAGACCGTGACCTATCCGGCACGTTCGGCAGTGAAAGCTACGCTAAAGAGGAATTACGAGCTGAAATTGCTTCTGCTTTTACAACACAGGCATTAGGCTTCAAAAACGCAGAGTATCATTCGTTAGATAATCACAAAGCATACATACAAAGTTGGGTAAAGGCTATTCAGGATAAACCGAATGAGCTCTTCGCTGCCATTAAAGACGCTGAAAAAATATCAGACTATTTAATTGAAAAAGGGCAATTTGAAATAGCACCAAAGGCTAAAGAAGTTATCGAGCAAAACAAAGAAGCTCAAAACAAAGAACCTTCCGAAAGTCGCACGTTAGATAATCATATTGAAGAAGCAAGAGATTTTGGGCGTGAAAAGGCTGTTAAGCCACAAAAAACACACAACAGGAGCCGATAGAAATTTTTGAAATGAGGTAAGTATCATTAAAAATATTTCTGTGAGCTCACAGACAGCGTTATTTTAAGAAAAAGTTATAGAAAAGGAGTTTTGTATGAGACGTATACATCACAAAAGAGTTGAAAGAAAATTATTATCAGTTGACCAACATATCAGAGAAGCAGAAGAAAGGCGCGCACGTGGAGAGCCCGTGTCAGAAGCAGAAATAAAACAGCTTCAAGCCGTGAAGCGCGAAGCTGTTAATCACGAAAGCCTGCAGGCTGACAATAAAGACTATATTGATAACAGAAACAGCCGACGTGCACAGCGCAATAAATTTCAGAAATTTATTGATACTGTCACTTGCGAAAGATAAAAAATTTAATCAGCCTTGCTTTTTATGACCTTTTTCGACATAGCACCGGGCGTATACTACCGTCCGAAAGGAAGGTGTAACACCGATGATTATCACAAAGAAAAAGAAAAAAGCAATGCAAGAAGCAATTGACTACGCTTGGGAGAACCCCGAAGGAGCCGAGCTCCGGGCCCAGCTCTTCCCCGATGGGAAGCCAGAGCCGGAGGAATTTATCAAAACAATTGCAGAGCACGTTAAACAAAACAGAAAAACACTAAAAAAATAAAAAGGGCCTCGGCGCTGCTCTGCAGAGCACCGGGGCTCTTTTTTATCGAAAACACTCCTTCCCTACTCCCCTGTTTTAATAGTGTTTTTTCATTAAAACTGCGTATTTTGTTATTTTAACTCTGCGTATATTTTAGTGTTGTTTAAATAATGCTTGACAATACGGCGTTTTTATCTTCGTATTTTGTTGACAAATCCGCAGAGTATAGATATAATAAATTACAATAAATGGATATTATATTAAGGAGTAAAATATGGCAAGATTAATTGAAGAATTTGGCACCGTTCGTTGCGTAGCTGCAGAACCAGTGAATGAAGAAAAAGAATTAGAATGGGGCATTTGGCGAAAAGATTTTGTTGGGCGTGAAGGTTGGCTGAACTTCTGCATTAGCGAACACAAATATCCGGGCAAGGAATTTTTCTTTTTCTTTGGTGGCGAGGAAAGCGACAAGGAGTGGAGCTTGAAGTCATTCGTGAAACAGAAAGACGAAAGCAAAGATAAAATGGTGCTGATAACAGAAAACAGCCGATATGAATTTGAAATACTACATAAATATAAGGAGTAAGCGTATGAATAAAAAAACGGTGGCTCTTACATCAGAACAATACAAAGAAATCATTGAAACAATGCAACAAGGCTTTACCGGTATGCGACCGAACCCCCGTGTAGCGACAGCTCTCGTCCTCGAAGCCAACCTGGGCTTGCGAATATGTGACATTCTGAACCTCCAGCTCTCCGACATAGTAAAAGATGGCGACCGATACCGGCTTAACATAAACGAACAGAAAACCGGCAAGCTCCGAACCTTTACAGTCCCCTCCCCTATTTATTTGTATATCGAAAATTACTGTCTGCGCAATCAGATCGGCAAGAATGAGCGCATCTTCCCGATTTCTTCGCGCACCGTTCAGAGTATTTTAAAAATGACGTGTGATTATCTTGGTTATGAAGGTATCAGCACACATAGCTTCCGTAAATTCTTTGCGACAGAGATTTATAAAAACAATGGCTATGATATTGCTTTGGTGCAATATCTTTTACAACATAGCTCCCCTACTGTCACCCAACGTTACATAGGCATAGAGCCACAAAAGATTGAGGAAGCTATTTTAAAGCACACACATCTTCTGTAATAAAAATAAATATCACAAAAAGACAACCGCCCCGGTTGGTGACGGGGCGGTTGCTGGTTTTAATTGGATTCGTTAGAAGGCTACCTATACCTTCTAAGCATAATTATTATATAACATATTTTTCCATTTGTCAATACGTTTTCAGAATATTAAGTGAATTTATTATAAAGGAAAAACCACGCCAATCCGATTGCACGGAAGCGTGGTTTTTATTTGTTATTCTTCGATTTCGTGAATTTCCTTCACAAAAGGCTTTTTATCGTCTTGCCATTCAATATCCAAAAGAAGTTTCACATCTTTATTTTCTTTGGCTATGTAAAGAACTACCCCATCAACATCAATAGTACCACCTTCGGTTGTATCTTCCACTTCGCAAAGGTACTGTTCGTCCACATACACCTTGCCATCATTAACCTTGATATTGGGCTTATAATCCGGCATATTCTCGAACTGTGCCACCCAGCCATCAAATAACTGATACAATCGCTTTTCAATCGCGAATAAATGTGGCTCAGCCAAACTCGGCAAGTTTTCGGGAGCTTCGTGTGTCTGTTTATTGTTAAAATCCAAAATGCCTTCACCAATCAGCACAGAACACAAAGCAGAGCGTGAAACGCCCATCATTTCGGCATAATAATCTACCTGACGCAACATTTCATCACCCAAATTGACTTGAACACGCAAACTCATAATAAATCCTTTCACGGCTTGTCGGATACCGCCCCCGTTGTTTTTTCTGTACCAATTATACATCAATTTGACATCAAAGTCAAGTATTTTTCAAAATATTCTGAAAAATTATTTTTATAAACTCGGCACTATGTATGGCACAATATGACCATTACCCCAAAAACCGGGGTAATGGTATGTCCTCTCAAAAATGGGGGAGGACTTAAAAGCCCCGGCGATCTGCTTTTGCAGTGCCGGGGTTTATTATTCGACGAGATGTTTTCAAAACTTCAACTTTTCGGATTGTACCAACCGCAAAAAAAACCGACTGTTGCTGAAAGTACAACTAAAAGTTCAGCTAAGGCTAAACCAATATATGGTTTTGCAAAAATAAATAAAACTGTACCTACCAATAAAAATATTGCTGAACAAACCGACTTTCGCAAGGTAAATGGACGACCAACAAATTTTGCCGCAATCTTATTAATTTTTTTTGGTATTTTCATTTCAATAGCCATAAAAACCTCCTAATTACGATGTTCCTACAAGCTCTTTAGCCAAGGACAATGATTTAAACATTAATGCGATGGCAGAGAACGAGATAGCAATATATTTTAAAGTAGTTATCCAAAAATCATCACTTGTTGTAACCACGGAGGTCATAATTGTGGGATAAAGGGAACATATTGCCGCCATCAGAGCACCTTGTAAGCAAATTGCTAAAAAGTTTTTTAAAAATCTCCAACCTGCCCCGTGCAATCCCTCGGACATAAAATCTGAAAGAGCAATTGGCGCTGCCAACATACGCACCATCATTTCAATTAATCTGGAATAACAAATAAAGTAAGCACAAGCTACCAATATAAGTGTTGCCACCCACGGAATAAGCAATTGACACATAACACCTAAAGCAGTTAAAATTCCAATGTCTTTCGGGTGTTCCCCGTTACCCCATTCCACACCGGTTAAATTTTTCCAAAGGGGTTTTAAGTCACCTGTAGTTGTTCCATTCTTAGCATTGTCTAAAAATTCTGTTAAAAACGGAATCTCAACTTTATTGTCATTTGAACCCAACGGAGAAGCTATTTTATCTATAAGCGAAATACCTAAACTCCAAAGATCAGCAAAAATTTGCAAACCGTTATTTATAAGAAACCATGCTGCAAAAAGCTTGGCAAAAAGCATAAACAACTGTTCAAAACTTACTTGCTCTGAAGCTGATTTTTCCATAACGGCGACAAGAAACCAAATAAGCATCAAACTTAATGCTACGGGCTTCATAACGTTGTTATAAATTACCTCTATAAACGCCCACGCACCGCCAAAAGCGCTTTGAGGATTTAATTTAAGAGCGTCTTGCACACCGTCAAAAGCCCCATTTCTAAATATAAACAAGAACATTTTTTCCAATATATCAGTCATAAACAATTTTCTCCTTTCTTGAAAAAATTATAAAAAAGCGTACTCCCCTACCCTGCTATCTATTCCCCTTGCTGGGGTTACATCTATTGCAGAGCAAGGCGGCGTTTGATAATTCTGTCGGGCCACCTTTTGACCACGGTTTTATATGGTCTACTTGTAGCTCGTCTGCAAAATAATGTTGCTTGCACTTGGCACACATATATTTACCGTCTTTTATCGTGTCTGCAGGTTGCACTTCTAAAAGCTGTCGCTTTTGCTCTTTTGTAAAACAACGACGTGGATCTACCGTTATTCCATCTACGGCGCTCAAGCAGATTTCCTCAATGTGCTGTTCTTTTAATTCGGGACGAAGTTTTAAATCGTCGCTTTGATAGTATTCCAACAAACGTTTATTAATTTTGTCTTTGTGCTCTCTCCAAACACCTTTGTTAGTATGATGTTTAAGAGCTAATCGGAATAAAATATCGGTGTTTTTATCCGGCTTATCAAATATCTCGCAGATAAACTTAAAATATTTTGATATGTATTTCTGGTCTTCCTCAAATGAAGCGTCCTGATTTTCTTTAATATAATCCTTCAAGTCTGAAAAGCCTTTTGCTTCCTTGAGCTTATATAAGACTTTAAGGGAAGCTTTACCCCTGGCATTGCTACCAAAGATTTTTTTAACCAATTTATCTTTGTCGGCGTACTCCCTTACTCCCCTAATGTATTCACCATTAAATAAGCCATTTAACACTTCAAATTCATTTAGAGCCACACCCAAAGTATTTATTCTCTCAAAGATATTTCGTTTGTGTTGCTCGGTGCCAGAGCAAATAATAATACTTAATTCAGTTGTATCAAATTTCTCTTGTAGCGCCGGGTCTGTTTCTTTATACTGTTTGCCCTTATATCGAATATCATTTTGTTTGAAATTTTTAATAGCTTCCAGACGTTGCCTACCGTCAAGCACTTCATATTTTCCTCGTTCGTTTTCTGCTATGTCTTCATTGTTCCAAATATAAAATGCCGGAAGAGGAATATCGTTCATAATGCTATCTATAACTAATACTTGTTTTTCAAAGTCATAGACAATATCACGCTGAATATCAATCTCGCTGGTAATTTCACCACGATTGATTTTTTCATAAAGCTCATTAATCATCATTAGCATTAAGCACACCCCCTTTTCTTTTAATCAAAATACGAAAATACGTTGCTTTCCCATTGATATTGCACGAATGAGAATGTGCTTGTTTCACCTTCTCGTTTGTACCTTGAATATCCAATAAAGCGTATCTATTAAGGGCATCTACAATTTCAAATTGGTCTGGGTTGTAGTTCTGCAGAAAGCGAATGGGAACGCCCATCACACCGTCATAATCTTCCGGAATAAGTATTTGCTTACTGACTTCGATAGCATCATAATTGTCGTATTTGGGGTATTTTTCGGGAGAATATTCCTCGGTTAAAATCATTTTGTCGTGACGGTAAGAAACTTCAAGATTGGTATACCATAAACAAGCTGTAGATTGCACCGAACCGTCCGGACAATTAAAACCACTTATAGATTTTGCATATCCTAACCACATTTCGTTATCCTTAATGTGTCCGAAACACTCTTTATAAGTGATAGCATTTAAAGAGCCGATAACCAAAAACTTTAAATCGTGCTTAAACATTGTTTCTATAAACTCTCTAAATTGCGAAAACGGTGGATTGGTAATAACAATATCTACGCCGGTATAATCGGCGTCCTGAAAGCGTATGCCCTTCTCGGTTGCTGGATTATAACCACTGGCTATAATCTTTTTAATGCCGTAATCCTCGGCGTGAGAAACAAGAAAGCTGATAAAATTGCATTTAGTAGATTTTAGTTTTTTAACAATTTTTTCGTTTGCGGTGCCGTCTTCGTAGCAAACAACTTGCTTAAAACTTTCGTCCCAATCGCACGGACAATAGATAACTTTGCCTTTCAACTGGTCTTTATATCGGCGTACCTCTGCCGATATATCTTCAAAACGAGTGTAGAATTCGTCGTTTTTCATTTCTTTCGCCTTGTGTAAATTGGCGTTGTTAATGCTCATACTTACTCCATTCTTTAAATGGAGCCAAAACAAAAAGAGCGCACTCCACTACTTTCAAAATTGAAAGTAAGTGGGTACGCTCATGTGTTTTTACCCAACGGAGATCCGTGCGTCAGATTTCCGTAGTCTTGCTTTTGACCGTGTTCCCTCCCCTATTGATGAATACCGGCGCCCCGGTGTTCTTGAGAGGTTGTCCGTCCTGGTCAGACGTCAGCACAATATAACCTTAACTTGATATAATTTGTCCTTTGTTGCTCGCACGTCTGCGAGGCCCCGGAGCCCAATTATATCCGGTGTTTTATACTATTATACTGCTATATCGCATAAATGTCAATAAATTATCAGAATTTTCTGACAAAAAAGAAATAGCCGCCCGGTCTCCAAACTAAGCGACTAATTCTTATTCGTTTTCTTGAGGGCTAACCGTCTGCCGGTAGCCTTTTTCATTACGGTCTGCGCTTAAAGGTGGCAGGGCACCTCCGCTTATTTATACTGCTTTGGTGTGCGAACTTCGCAGTCTTGCCCTTTTTTGCGTCCTGGCAAGCGTATGACGCCACATTAATGTTAAAGGTGCCAATCTCATCAGGCTCCAATTGCCAAAAGAAAGACACCATTCATTATTAATAGCAGCCCCACGGGCTCCAATTGCCCGACGACCGCTATTTAAAGTGCCGAATTGCACCCCAGGGCTCCAATTGCCCAACGACACAACCGACAACCACAACGGGATTATACTATAAATTACATATTTTGTCAAGTCTTTTTTACACACGATATACACAACAAACACACACAATAAATATACACAATATTTATACACAAATTATTTATACAATTTTTTCCAAAAAAAGTATTGACTTTTAACTTTTTATTGTGTATAATATATACATAACACAGATACACAACAAACACACACAACACACAAACAGAACACAGCGACATAAGGAGTATACACAACGCATACAACACATACAGTATACAGCAACACAAAGAGCATACACAATACAGATACACAATACACAAAAAACGAAAGGAATGTGATGAAAATGGCAAAAGTAATAGCATTTTGCAATCAGAAGGGCGGTGTTGGCAAGACCACAACCGCAACCACAATGGCAGCAGCCTTACAACTTAAAGGGTATAAGGTGCTTCTTATCGACAGCGACCCACAGGGCAACGCAACCGACACATACAAGGCACAAATCAAAGATACCGCAACGCTTTATGACTTGCTCTTTGAAGATGAAGCAGTAAATGAGTGCATACAGGAAACAGAATACGGCTTAATCATTGCCGCCGATCCTTTGCTAAAGGAAGCCGGCAAACATCTGGACGGCGTGAGTGGAGCGTATCGCCTTAGAGAACGTTTAGAGCCGATTAGAGAGGATTTTGACTTTATCCTTATTGATACACCGCCTACGCTTGGCGTGTTGCTTACAAACGCGCTGACAGCGTGTGACACGGTGATTATCCCGGTTACTGCAGACCGTTACGGCGTACAAGGGCTATCCCAGATGCAAGAAACAATCTCGGATATTAAAAAATACACAAACCCGAATTTAACTATTGAAGGCTTATTACTTGTAAAATACACTTGGCGTACTCGTTTAAATCGAGAGCTACACAAGGCTTTAAAAGAGATTGCAGGGCAATTTAACACCAAGGTATTTAATGCAACGATACGAGAAAGCACAAAAACAAGAGAAGCGCAGACAGTGCGCCAGAGCTTGTTTGAATATGCACCGAAGAGCACAACAGCTCTTGATTATACTGAATTTGTAGAAGAATTTTTGAAAGGATTGAATTAAAATGGCTAAGAACAGAGAGAACAATGGAATTTTCGCTGATAGCGTGATGGACCTTCCGGAGAATACAAAGAAAAATATTGAAGAAAGAAACACAACAGATACACACAATACAGATACACAACAAACATACACAATGCCACAGGAAGAAACACGTAGTAAGCGTGTGCAGTTTGTCTTAAAACCATCTGTAAATAAAGAGCTTGACCGCCTTGTGAAGCAGAAGAAAATCAAGAGCAAAAACGACCTCGTGAACTTTTTGCTTGAGCAATTTATCGAACAGAATAAATAAAGGGGTAGGGAAGTATATGGCACGACATTCATATCGAGGGAAAGATGGGCGGTTTGAACGTTGCACCGTAGAGAAAGCGTTTGGCATCCAGACCAATCCCGGACACCGTTACCGTTGCACCCATTGTGGTCATGTTTTTGCACCCATTCTCGTGGATGGCAAGTGCTCCGAGTGCGGAAGCCGAGAAAAAGAGATTGTATCCCAGACCAACGTTGAGCAGAAGCAGCTCCGCAAGCGTATAGCCGAGATTGAGAACGGCACAGCCGACCTGCAGGAGCACGAGCTGATTGAAGAATAAGGAGTAAATCGACAAAAATAACCGTTAAATATTGACAAATGATACCGTATGCGGTATAATATAGTATAATTTTTTATGCTGACGCGAGGAAAACGGCGGACTACCGGGCGAAACAGACCGGGAACAGAACCAAAGTTAAGCTAATACGGTTGGAGCAAGACTGTACGGAATACGTTAATTTTAGCGTACTCACTTACTTTTACAGTAGGGGAGTACGCTTTTTTGTTTACTCCCAGAAATAAAAGTCCCGGGAGCTCAAGCCCTGGGAAAAGAAAGAAGGGATTTAAATGGATTCTATTCCAAAGTTTATGGCGTCTATTGTCACGATTATAATCGGTGTTCTGCTCTGTATATCGTTTATTATATCCTCTGTCGTGGTGAATTCGGCGCGCACATATCACAATTCGGTCATTGAAGAAATTGAAGCAAGTAATTTTAGCGAGGTAACGATTGAAAAATGTAAAACGGCTGCTGAAAGAGATAACTATGCTTTAATTGTCAACGAAGTCTCTACACCCACTTTAGACAGTGATCAGAGTAAACTTTATGAAGTGACTTTAAAATACGCTTTGTTAGCGCCTATTTTTGGGAAAACTCATTATGGTACTATTGTCGGTTAT
>JAZKZP010000003.1:0-12154 GCA_045612715.1 Eubacteriales bacterium | reverse complement strand
ATCCGCCCCAGTCACCGAACATATAGCCAAACCAATGCTTCTTGGTAAGAGTGCCCGGCATTTTTTGTTTCTTAGCCATAGTGATAAGCCTCCAAAGATAAATATTATTTCATAAAAAAAAGCTTCAAAAAACGAAGCTTTTTTATAATTATAACACACCAAACACCCTTTGTCAACATATAATGTATGATATATTAATATTCTGTGAATTAAAAAATAAAATAATATTTAGTTTCTTATTGAAAAAATAAAAAAAGTGTGTTATAATTACTATGTATCATTGTGTGAACTTATATTTGGAGAGATATTTATGGATTTGGTTCTATTAACTGCATTAGGAGTCGGTGGTGCAACAATCATTGGCGCCCTGCTCGGATTCGTATTCAAAAAAATATCACATAAATTTACCGATATAACTCTTGGATTTGCCGCAGGCGTTATGCTTGCAGCTGCGGTGCTTGGCTTGATTCTCCCCTCACTTGAATATGGTGGGAAATATGGAATTGTGACCACGGTCATTGGAATATTTGCAGGCGCTATGTGTCTTAGTCTTGTAGATAAGCTTGTACCACATCTTCACAAGCTGATGGGACCCGACATAGAGGCTCACAACAACGAAGGGTTAAGCAAGGTTTTGCTATTCGTTATGGCAATAGCAATTCACAACCTCCCCGAAGGAATTGCCGCAGGTGTTGGCTTTGGCTCGGGCGACAACTCACAAGCATTGTTGATTGCAGGCGGTATCGCACTTCAAAATATTCCCGAGGGTATGGTAATAATCGCACCAATGCTCGCAAGCGGAGTTAGTCCAAAAAAGACCTTCCTCTGCGCAGCCGCAACCGGTCTTGTAGAGGTTGTTGGTACGATGATTGGATTTTTTGCCGTTAGCATAGCACAGGTAATTCTTCCCTTCTCACTTGCGTTCGCCGGTGGAACAATGCTATACGTCATAAGCGACGAGATGATTCCCGAAACTCATTCCCACGGCAATGAGCGAGGAGCAACCTATGCCATTCTCGTTGGATTTTGCATAATGCTTATTTCAGATGTTTTACTTAGTTAAAATTCAGAAAGGTAAAAGGAACACGTATGTTTAAAAAATTCTTTTCTAACGTTAACTACCGAAATTTGTTCTTCGCTTTGCTTGGTTCTGCCATCGTTGCGTTCGGTACTTACAACATTCACGTTAACTCTAACATCCCACACGGTGGTATCATCGGTATGTGTCTTATTATCGAACACTACGCAGGTATCTCACCGGCTATTTCCTCACTTGTAATTAACGGCTTCTGTTATTTGCTTGCGTGGCGTTTGATGGGTATCAAATTCGTTTTGAGCGCCGGTGTCGCAACTGTCGGCTTCTCTGCGTTCTACGCAATATTCTCTGCTTTCCCACCCGTTATTCCTTCATTGGAAGAATCCCCCTTGCTTGCTGCATTCCTTGGTGCGGTTCTTATCGAAACAGGTACGGGTTTGACACTTCGTTACGGAAGTGCCCCCAACGGTGAGCACGCGCTTTCACTCGCCTTCGTTCGTAAGGGCGGTCTTGACTTTGGTTGGATTTCCTTCCTTAAAGACTTTGTCGTAATTATTCTTTCGTTCGCATACGTTCAGGAAGTTGATGCTATCATTTACGCATTGCTTATCATGACCATCACAACTCCTCTTACCGACTTTATCGTTACTGCCCCCGAGGCATCAAAAATCACAAGAAGAATCACAAAGCAAAAGAACCGTTGGATTCCCATCATTTCTACAGGTCTTATCATTGTTATCGTGTTCTTGTCGTTGGCAGTTTATCTTAACGACTATTCTCGTGCCGACGAAGATGCTATTAACGCTTACGTAACCGAAAATATCGAAAACGTTGAAAAACGCGAAATAGATAAAGACACGACAGCATTCGTTCCCCAAGGAGAAGCCAAATCCGGATTTGTCTTCTACCCAGGTGGAAAGGTTGAACACACAGCTTATGAACCTCTTATGCAAGCTTGCGCAGAAAATGGTATTATTTGTATTCTCATTGAAATGCCACACAATCTTGCGGTTTTGGGCATAAACAAGGGCATTGACGCAACAAAGCATTTCCCCGAGGTTGAAAATTGGTATATTGGCGGTCACTCACTCGGAGGAAGTATGGCATCCACCTGCGCTTCAACAAGCAATGGAGTTTTCAAGGGCGTTGTTCTCCTTGGCGCTTATTCAACAAGTGACATCACAAATCTCGAGGTGCTTTCAATTTACGGCAACCAAGACGGTGTTATGAATAAAAACAAATATTTTAGAAACGTTGATAATCTCCCCGAAAATTATACAGAACACGTAATAATCGGTGGTAACCACGCATATTTTGGAATGTATGGCGAGCAGAGTGGAGATAACCCTGCCACCATCACAAATATCGAACAAATTAATTTGACAGCACAATACATATCCGATTTCATTCTCAACTAAAGGAGACTTATGAAGGTTTTAGTAATAAACGGAAGTCCAAGGGTTAACGGAAACACTACTCTCGCACTTGAAGAAATGACCAACATTTTCAAAAGCAACGAGATAGAGGTGGATTATATTCAAGTTGGAAATATGGCAATAAGAGGCTGCACAGCCTGTGCTGCGTGCCACAACGGTAACGGAAAATGCGTCATAAATGATATCGTCAATGAGCTTGCTCAAAGATTTGAAGAATGCGACGGGATGGTTATCGCCTCCCCTGTCTACTATGCCAACGCAAACGCAACACTTATTGCACTCCTTGATAGACTTTTCTATAGCACAAGCTTTGATAAAAGAATGAAGGTCGGTGCTTCAGTAGTCGTTGCAAGACGCGGCGGTGCATCCTCTACCTTCGACCAGCTCAACAAATATTTCACTTATAGTGGTATGCCTTTGGCATCAAGTCAATACTGGAACAGTGTTCACGGAGGTGCAAAGGGCGAAGCTAAAGAAGACCTTGAAGGACTTCAAACCATGAGAACTCTCGCAAATAATATGGTATTCTTAATGCGAAGCATTGAGCTTGGCAAAGAAAAATTCGGACTTCCAAAAAAAGAAAAGCCCGAAAGAACAAGTTTTATAAGATAATTAACATATGAAAAAACCCACTCCAGAGGAGTGGGTTTTTTCATATGTTTATCACTTTTTCAAAGTTGCACCGATCATCTTAAATGCATCTGCTTCGAAAGGAGTATAAAGTCCAGCTTTCTTAAGTGCATTAAGGAATCCGTCTTCTTCAGTTACGCCTTCAACAAGTGTCTTGTATGCTTCGTGAGCAGCAGCTGTATCATCTTCAGCAAGTGCGAAGATTTCAACAGAAGCGGCAGCGGAAACTGCATAGCTGATGTAGTATACGGGATTGCTTACAGCAACTCTACGCCAGTAACTAAGTGGGTCAGTAATATTTTCTTTAACCCATGACAAACCACCGTAAGGCTCACAAATATCAGTCATAATAGCATCGAAATCTGCACTTGTCATAGCCATAATTTCTTCATCACTAAGAGCATAAACTCTCTGTTCAAATTCGTCAACAAGTGTTGCTATAATCATAGTATAGCAAGAATTCAAAAGATTATAAGCTCTTACACAATCGTAAATAGCAGCGTTCATCTGATCCTTGCAGTAATTAATGAACAAGTATTCGTTACCCTGTGAATGTGTTTCAAGAAGGTCGTAGTTGTAAAGGTCGCTGTTAGCCATATCTGCATAGTAGTGACCAATTTCGTGAACTATTGTATTAGCACTTTGACCGTTACTTCCAAACAAGCAGAAGGGCTTTTCATCTTCATAGAGATATGTGCAGAATGCTGTGGGATGTGAATTAGTATTGTTAGAGAAAATGCAGTTTTTGTCAGTGAATACGCTTCTCATATATTCTCCCATTGAACCTTCAACAGAGTTAAGGTACAAAAGAAGATAGTTTTTATTTGATTTTTCAGAGTCAAAGTCTTCATTTACAAAAGCAATGAATGTTTCCTGACGTTTTGTTGACAAATTTCTCCATTCGCTGAATTTAGCATTGATTGACTTAAATTCAGGAACTATATACTTAATAATGTTTTCACGGAAAACTGCAAGATCTTCTGATGAATAGTCTCTGCTATAAACATTCTTAGATGCATATTCATAGTAATTGTCATATTTATTGAATTCTGCAATTTTACGACGTTCAACGATCAACTGCTTATAAAGTTCAACAGCATCATCGTTATATGTACCGGATGTTTCATCAAGATTATCAAACGCAACCTCGAGTTCATCGATTACTTTCTTTACTTCCATAATCGCAGGATCATACTCAAGCATCTCATTGATTTCCTGCTCGGTCCAACCCTCGAAAAGTTCATCCTTCATAGGTGAGTTGAGATAAAGATCTCTCAAGGACTGATTGTACTTATCTTGAACGTCATAGAACATATCCTGTGTATTAAGGTGACGCTCAGAAGCCTCTTCATCAGTTGTATTCAAGTAATAAATGATTGTTGCGATTGTCATTTGCTGAGCCATATGATAGAATGCATCTTCAAACTGCTCATAAAGAACGTCCCACTCTTCCATGGTCATAACCGCTACGTTAGGATCACCTTCAGGATCGGGCATAGCGCCTACTACCATCTGCTCAAGCAATGCCAATGTTGCATCAACCTCTTCCTGTGTAAGAGTATACATAGCAAGAAGTTCACTTCTTTGCATTGAGTAAGCTTTTCTTGTAAAGCTATCAATATCGATTAAATTAGAGGGTGCTACAGGACCTTCAGGTTCTGTGGATGTTGTGGGATCTGTAGGTGTGGGCTCTGTAGGTGTAGACTCTGTTGTCACATCGCCACCAAAGCCGGGAATATATTGCAAAATGGTATCAATAGAAATTGAGCATGATGAAAACATCATCATAACAACCAAAAGCAATGCTAAAAATCTTAATTTGAAATTCATAGTTTTTCCTCCTTAATAATAAAAATTTCAAATAAAATAAAAGGTTTTTTAAATCTTTTTAATAATTTTAACACTATTAATTTTAAAAATCAAGTACTTTCAAAAAACTTTTTACAATTATTTATTTTTTTGTTTCATTTTCACAATTTTTGTGGTATAATATTATTACAAATACACTAAAGGAGGACGGAAATGTTACGCATCGATGTCAAATTACCGATTAAATACACCGAAAACGATATAAAATCTAAAATTTGTTCCGTCTTCCCTGTTGAAAGTGAAGATATAAAGCATTTTGAAATATTAAAGCTCTCGCTTGATTTGAGTGACAAACAAAATATTTGTTACAAATGTGCCATTGGAGTTTGTTTTGATAGCGATCTTGAAGAAAAATTCAAGCTTCGCAAAAAGGTGACAAGCGAAGCTCCCTCTCTTGAATTCACATACGAAAAATACAACACCTCATCCATTTCTCCCGTTATTGTGGGCGCTGGACCATGTGGGCTTTTTGCAGCGCTTATTTTGGCTGAAGCAGGAGCGCGCCCCATCGTACTTGAACGTGGGTTACCCATCGAAGAACGCGATAAAGAAGTTGAGAAATTCATCAAATTTGGCATTTTGAACGAAGAATGCAACGTGCAATTCGGCGAAGGTGGTGCAGGAACTTATTCCGATGGCAAATTGAAGACGGGAGCAAAAAACGCGTGCAAGCAAAAAATTCTCGATGAATTCATTTTGGCAGGTGCAACTCCCGATATTTCCTATTCTGCCACGGCGCATCTTGGCACGGACAAATTGGGACAAATAGTTAAAAACATTCGCCAAAAGATAATAGACAACGGTGGGAGCTTCGTTTTCGGGGCAAAATTCACCCAATTTGTATATTCAAACGAAAATTTATGTGCAGTTAAATATATTAAAGACGGGAATGAAAATATTCTTCCCTGCACCGATGTAATCTTGGCAATCGGTCACAGCGCGCGCGACACCATCTGCGCACTATATAGTTGCGGTTTTCAAATGGTTCCAAAGGGATTTGGTATTGGTATGAGAATTGAGCATCCAAGAGAATACATAAACGAATTGGTTTATGGCAAGGGGTATGACTCCAATCTTGAAACCGCAACTTATCATCTCGTAACACATCTCAAAAACGGACGAAGTGTCTATAGCTTTTGTATGTGTCCCGGTGGCACGGTCGTTCCTGCGGCGAGCGAGCAGGATGGCATCGTTACCAACGGAATGAGTGTTTTTGATAGAAATGCAGATAATTCAAACTGCGCATTGCTTGTTTCTGTTACACCTGAAGATTTTGGCTCCGACAACGCACTTGCGGGAATTGAATTTCAGCGAAAAATCGAGCAAAAAGCCTTCTTTATGACGGGCAAAAACCATCACGCACCAGTTTCAAAAATGGGCGACATATTTGAAAATAGACTTCCAACCGGTGAAAATTTGAGTGTTAAGCCATCTTATCCATTAGGTACTCTTCCGCTTTCACCTAAGGAATATATGCACGAATACATTACTGAATCTTTAGTGGAATCCTTTAAGGATTTTGATGAGTGGATGCCCGGATTCTATATGCCCGATGCAATACTCACGGGTCCGGAAACAAGAACAACATCACCAATACGAATGTTGCGTGACGAAAAAACGCGCGAGGCAGTTGCACACCCACACATCTATCCCGCCGGAGAAGGCGCAGGATATGCGGGCGGAATTGTCACAAGCGCGTATGACGGCGTGCTTTCAGCCCTCGCCTTGCTTGAAAAGTTTAAAATCGATTGATTCAAAAGCGCTTCTAATGAAGCGCTTTTTGTTTGTTAAATTGGGATTTATCTGTGCCTTCCCCTGAGGGGAAGGGGGGCCACGCAAGTGGTGGATGAGGGGATCGAAGTCTGTGCAAACAATCGTCTTTCTCGACAGCATTTCGTTTACAAAATAAAAGAAATTACTTAAAAATCAAGGTTTTTGTTTTACGAGAAAGTCGTTAGTGTAAACTAAATAGCGTTCCCCTCATCCGTCAGGCATTCGCCTGCCACCTTCCCCTCAGGGGAAGGCTAACTGTTAGACAAATCAAAATTTGAAAAATTCAATTTGAGCGCAATGCGACAATTTTCACGCAAAGAAAATGCTAAAATAATAAAAAACGGAGGAAAGTTATGGTTAAGGAAAGCAAAAAGTTTTTGTATAGATTAAATGACGGAGTGCTTGAAATAAAGCTTATGGGTGAAATCGACCATCACAGCGCAGTAAGTGTGCGCTCGGATGTGGACTCTTTAATATTTGACAAGCGACCAAGCAAGGTGGTGCTTGATTTGTCCGAAATTAGTTTTATGGATTCTTCGGGGTTAGGTCTTATTATGGGGCGCTATGCGCTTGTTAAAGATTTAGGAGGCACGTTGTCTTTGCGCGCGCCGACAGTTGCGGTGATGAAGATACTCTCGCTTGCGGGGATGGAACGAATGATTAAAATTGAGAAAAGCATCAAGGAGGACGAAGAAAAATGAAAAGAAGCGAAATGAAAGGTAAAATTTTGAATTCGATGTATCTCGTTCTGCCTTCGTATTCCGTTAACGAGGGGATTGCACGTGGAGCAGTTGCGGCATTTTGCGCGCAGCTCAATCCAACTGCAAGCGAACTAGGGGACATAAAGTGTGCTTTGTCGGAGGCAGTAACAAATTCTATAGTACATGCATATAGAGATAAAGTTGGATATATTTACATAACGGTTGATTTGCTTGAAAATTCAGTGGTTAAGCTAAAAATAAAGGACAAGGGTTGTGGTATTGATGATATTAAATGCGCACGCACTCCTCTTTATACCACCGACCGTGCAGGCGAACGTAGTGGTATGGGCTTTACAGTAATGGAGAGTTTCACTGACGCTATGCGTGTTATATCAAAAGCCGGTAAGGGAACAACCGTTACACTTTACAAAAAGGTTAGTGGAAGATAGTTTGATGTTCAAATTTTGATTTATTTGGGAGTTGTTCGCACAAATCCACCTATAAATCTCAATTTAATACATAAACAATAACCACAAAAAATGGAGAAAATATGAACGGTTGTTTAAAAACAGAGCGAGGGAGTCGTAATTTTGAACTTATATATCGTGCACAAAGCGGGGATGAAGAAGATTCAATGCTCGCACTTGAAACGATAGTTGAAGAAAATATGGGGCTTGTGCGTTCGATTGCTCTCCGTTTTCGAGATAGGGGAACAGATTACGATGACCTTGTGCAGATAGGTATTATAGGAATGATAAAGGCAGTGCGTTCGTTTTCATTTGATAGGGAAGTGGTTTTCTCGACCTATGCTGTTCCTTTGATTATGGGCGAAATAAAACGCCATCTGCGTGATGAAGGTCCTATAAAGATAAGCAGGATTTATAAAAAGCTTTCAATGGATATTGGACGTGCAAGAAGTAAGATAGTAACTGACGAGGGAAGAGATCCAACCATTGTCGAGCTTGCAGAAATTTGCGGAATAACGGTTGAAGATGCAGCCATTGCACTTGAAACTATAAATCCTATATCCTCGTTATCAGAAAGTTACGGTGATGATGAAAAACTCACTTTAGAAAGTCAACTCTCATCAGATGATCGTGAGATCGAAAAAATGACTGATAAAATTGCACTTGGTCAAGTTATAGCAAGATTGCCTCGCGATTGGCAGAAGATAATAGTCCTACGTTACTATAGAAATATGACGCAACAGCAGGTGGCAGATGCTCTTGGACTTTCACAGGTTAAGGTTTCAAGGGAAGAGAAAAAGATACTTGCGGCTATGAGATCTGAATTGCTTGGTTGATGTTTCAAATTTTGATTTATCTAACAGTTAGCCTTCCCCTGAGGGGAAGGTGGCAGGCGAATGCCTGACGGATGAGGGGGACGCCATTTAGTTCACACTAACGACTTTCTCGTAAAACAAAAACCTTGATTTTTAAGTAATTTCTTTTATTTTGTAAACGAAATGTTGTCGAGAAAGACGATTGTTTGCACAGACTTCGATCCCCTCATCCACCACTTGCGTGGTCCCCCTTCCCCCTCAGGGGAAGGCACAGATAAATCCCAATTTAGCGCACACATAAAAAAGCAACACCGAAAATCGGTGTTGCTTAATTTATTTAATTTAATGATTACATCTATAAATTATTTGTTTGCAGCACGACGCTCGTTGAGTTCAGCTGTCATCTTAGCCATTGTCTTCTTGTCAAGGTTGTAGATAACGCCAATACCGATGAGCTGAGCAACTGCTGAGAAGAGGTAAAGACCTGCAACGAGCCAGCAAGCTTTGTAAGCCATTTCAGGTGACTGACCAGTTGTGCCAAGACCTTCAACATAACCAAGTACACCAAGAAGTGCGATTACGATAGAGGGACCAACACCCTGTGCGAGCTTTCTGAAGAAAGAGTGAAGTGAGTAAACTGTACCTTCTTCTCTCTTACCAAACTTCCATTCAGCATAGTCGATAGCGTCTGCCATCATAGCCCAAGAGATACATGTGTAAACACCCATACCAAGACCGAAGAGAACAAGACCTATCATATATACGATAAGAGCGATAGAAATATCAACAAGGGGGAAGATGCACATTACAAGACCACCGATTACAGAAACAACTGTACCAGCAGTAGCAGCTTCTTTCTTACCGAATCTATCAACAAGCTTTTTGATGAAAGGAATGAAAATGAACATGGGAGCAAAACCAACCATCATAACAAGACCAGACATCTGTGCGTTCTTGAAGTAAGTAGCGAACATAATGTTATTAGCTGTTGTTGCTGACTGCATACCAAGGAACATACCCATAGCGGCAACTGTAGCACCGATTGCGGGACGGTTCTTCATAAAGTTCTTGAATGCTTTAATAACATTGAACTTAGGAGCTGCTTCGCCAGTCTTAACGGAATACTCGTCAACACGAAGAGTAATCTTCTTAATCATAAACCAGAAGAATCCAAATGCTATAACGCCCATAAGAAGAGCTGCGATGAACACTCTGTCACCAAGAAGGTCCTGACCAACAAGCTCACCGTTTTCATCATAAACGTCTTTCCAAATGATCATGGGAAGAATGATGTTGGGGAGAACGTTACCAACAGCACCACCGATTGATCTCCAAGATGAGAGCTGAGCTCTTTCACCTGCGTTTTCAGTTACAAGAGAAAGCATTGAGCCGTAAGGAACGTTAGCCATTGTATAAGCTGCGTCCCAGATGATGTAACCAACTACGAAAAGAATTGCTTTAACAACTTTGTTAGCACCGGGGAAGGGCATAAATACTGCAGCACCACCAACGATAAGACCAATAGCACCGATAAGAATATAGGTTTTGAATTTACCTCTCTTATACTTTCTTGTGTCAGCGTCGATCATAGCACCGATGATGGGGTCATTGATTGCGTCCCATGCCTGAACAAGAAGAAGAAGAAGAGAAAGAACGCCTGTTTCCATTGCCATGTAAACAAGCCAGAATGTCTGAACTGTACCTTTAAGACCAAAGCTCAAGTTACAGCCGGCATCACCCGCTGCATAAGCGAGTTTGTCCATAATACCAAACTTGCGATTGCCTTTTTCGTCAAGTTTTACCTGTTTTTTAGACATAATATCCTCCAAATAAAATTTTATATGCGAACAGTCGCAAAGAACATTATACATTAGTTTACCCTTTTTGTCAAGAATTATTGAAAAAGTAAATATTTAATAAAATGTGAACAAAATTCACAAAAATATATTAAATGTATTGACATATTAATTAAAATGGTGTAATATAATAGTTGAATGAATATTCAATTATATTTTCTCGGGAGGTAATATATGCCTAAGAATGAGTATATTTGTGATTGCAATGTAGTTCACGCAGATGTAGTGGAGAGAGCACAAATATCTATGCCAAGTAAGGATAAACTTAATCGTGTGGCACAATTTCACAAGATAATTGGCGATGGTACGCGATGCAAGATTCTATTTGCACTTATGGATGTAGAAATGTGTGTTTGCGATCTTGCGAACGTTTTATCAATGAGCAAATCTTCAATTTCTCATCAACTTGCAAAATTACGTGAAAACGGAGTTGTTAAATGTCGAAAAGAGGGAAAAGAGGTTTATTACTCCCTTGATGACGACCATGTTTCATCACTTTTAACTTTAACACTTACTCATATTGAACATAAATAAGGAGCTATTATGAAAACACAAAGAAAAATTTTAATTGCATTTATTTTAAATTTAGCATTCTCAATTTTTGAATTTATCGGTGGCACAATTACGGGTAGTGTTGCTATAGTTTCGGACGCAATTCACGATGTTGGTGATGCGATGAGCATCGGTATTTCATATTTTCTTGAAAAGAAGAGCAAAAAGCAGCCCGATGATACATATACCTATGGCTACGCGCGTTTTTCCGTCATTGGTGGCGTAATTACAACTGTTATTTTGCTCGTCGGTTCTGCGGCGGTAATTTATAACGCAGTTTTGAGAATTTTCAATCCCGTTGAAATCAATTATGACGGAATGATTATTTTCGCAATTTTCGGTGTTATTGTTAACTTCTCAGCGGCTTATTTCACAAGTGGTGGACATTCAATCAATCAAAAAGCGGTAAATCTTCATATGCTTGAGGACGTGCTTGGTTGGGCGCTCGTGCTTGTGGGCGCGGTGGTAATGCGCTTTACCGATATTCGCATTATTGACCCCCTTATGTCCATCGGTGTTGCAATATTTATTCTTATTAATGCGATGAAAAATCTCAAAGAAGTAATCGACCTTTTCCTTGCAAAACTTCCGGCACATCTTAGAATTGATGAAATTAAAGAACATGTTTGTGAGATAGACGGTGTTGTAGGAGTTCACCATATTCACATTTGGTCGATGGACGGGCAAAGCAATTATGCAACAATGCACGTTGTTTGCACGGGAGATGCCCACGAAGTTAAGCACAAAATTCGTGAAGAACTCAAGGAACACGGAATTAACCACGTTACATTGGAGCTTGAAGCTGAGGGTGAGGATTGCCACGAGGAGCATTGCCACGTTCACCACGAAGAAAGCGACCACGGACATCATCACCATCATCATCATCATCACGGACATCACCATCATCATTAATCAAAAAGGAACGGATTGAAAAATCCGTTCCTTTTTGATGCTTGGGGGTAAAATTTTGATTTGTCGAGAAGAAGTAAGTTAGAAAGGAATGATACTTTTTTCGAGAA
>JAZKZP010000002.1:0-3306 GCA_045612715.1 Eubacteriales bacterium | reverse complement strand
AGCCCTAAAACGCCGATTAGCATCTTTTTATTTGTACGAAAATCCGATTTTCAAAAAAGTGAGAAAACCGGCGAAAAACGAAGAAAACCCGAGAAAATCTCGGGTTTTCTTCTTGGCATCTTTTTTGTCAAGACGCATTGGAGGTGCAGGCCGGGTATTCAACAGAAACGCTACGCGCATCTGTGAAGATATGCACGCTTGCCGCTTACAAGCAAGCTTGGTCTTACTGCGGTTCGGTCACGCTCGAGGGAAAACAACACTCAGTTGTTTTCTAACACTCTCGCGCCGCTTCGCTACGCGCTCTGCGCGGAGAATGCGAACCCACGGTCTCCAGTCCCCGAAGCCGAAAAAATATGTTTTTTGAACACCATTGTTTACATATAGTTCGTATATTCCACTAAAACGCACCGTTTTGCACATTGTTTACGCCTGTTCCGTATAGAACATTTCCTGTTGTGGTCAGTTATGTGGTCAAACCTTGAAGGACTGTTAAAAGCAGAAAACGGAGAGCTTCAGAGAACCTTTTCCCCTCATTAACAAACCATACCCGTGTTAAGAAATACGCGCTAGTCTTTGCTGTATTGTAACTCTAAAACGAGGAAAAAGCAAGAGCTTTTGATAGCAAAATTTATTCAGCCTTAGACAAAGATCAACCGTGAAAAATCACGTAGCCTTGCGACAATGAAAAACACCTCACGCTGACCAAAATTTAGTCAGCACTAAACAAAGAAAATGGCTGTAAAACTTATACTAATATCAAATTAGTCGTTTAGGATTCCCTTATTTTTGAAATAATATTAAGGAAACATCCCCTTAAACTATTGACAATTCCCTCATATTGTGGTATTATTTAAGGGAAAGAAAGAGAGGTTAAGGTAATGAGAATATTTAACTACTCAAAAATCAATGAGCAAAAATGGGATTCCGAATTGCTTGGGCTGATAGCTGCAATTTACAAAGAAGCTGGAAAGCAGGAGATGTACCTAAAGCAACGCCCCGAGGAACTTGAGAAACTCGTAGAGATTGCGAAGGTACAAAGCACCGAGAGTTCCAATGCTATTGAAGGCATCGTTACGACAAATACAAGAATCAGGCAAATCGTAGAGGATAAAACTACGCCTAAGAATAGAGATGAACAAGAAATTGCAGGTTACCGTGATGTATTAAACATTATCCACGAGAGTTTTGATGCCATCCCGATTACGCCTAATTACATTTTGCAACTTCATAAAATACTGTATAGCCATATGAACAACCCTGCGGCAGGTAGAACGAAGACTGTGCAAAATTATATCAGTGCAACTTATCCCGACGGTAGTACAAAAACGTTATTCACTCCCCTTGATCCGTTTGAAACTCCAACCGCGCTCGAAAGCATATGTAACGAGTTTAATAGAGTAATCGGCAACAATGAATTAGAACCGTTAATTGCCATTCCGACATTCGTTCACGACTTCCTCTGCATACACCCATTCAATGACGGAAATGGAAGAATGAGTCGTTTGCTTACGACTCTGCTCCTTTACAGAAGTGGATTTTACGTTGGCAAATATATTTCCCTCGAAGCGAAGATAGCCAAAAACAAGGACTTGTACTACGATGCACTTGGCGAAGCACAGAATGGTTGGCATGAAGGAAATGCAGATGCTATTCCGTTTATAAAATATCTGCTCGGCACGATACTTGCAGCTTATAAAGATTTTGAAGATAGATTTGCACTCGTAGAAACGAAGCTACCGGCACTTGAAACTGTTCGTCGTGCAACGATGAATAAGATCGGCAGATTCTCAAAGCAAGATATCCGAGAGCTATGTCCTTCACTTAGCATAAGCTCTATCGAAGGTGCGCTTCGCAAGTTGGTTGCTGAAGGAGAGATCAAGCGTGAGGGCAATGGAAAGAATATTAGGTATTTTAGACTCAAATAAAATTCTATGCCATTTTTCGTAAGCATCATGCAAACCTGTAAAAGCAGTTGAAATATCTATAAAGGTATGATATAATATTATTACAATATAATTTCCCTATAAGGTTGTGGGAAATCAATCTATATGAGGATGACGATGCGCCCATAGCTTTAGGTAAGTTATGGGCGCATTTTGCTTTATTGAAAGGAGAACACGCTATGAAAAACAACGATAATTTAATTTACGACGTTGACGGTTTGGTGGCAGAAGCGAAAAAGGATTTACGAAATTCTATCGTAAAAATAAGTATAGCTGCCGTAGTTTTAACTTTATCAATTCTGGCGATTGTCTTCTTCGGCTCGTATATGCTCGTATTTATTGGCGGTATTGCTTTGGCGTGTGTTTCTGCATTTTCAATCAGTAAGCTTATTAAGAAGTTTTCATTTGCGGATTACAGTAGTGCTCGTGGTGAAATTGTAGATGTTCATAAGGAAATAAAAATAGTTCGAACAACAAAGGTTGGTGGCATTAATCCGTTCGGTGTAAGAAGATATGACCACGATGGCAAAACTGAAGTTCGTTTGGGAGTCTTTATTCAAGAAGGCGAACAAGTGCGCGGTTGTTTCTTTAACGACGGAACAGAGGAACACGCAAAATATTACGATGCAAAAGGTCAAGCAATACATATATGGGGAACGCATTTCCCAGTTAAGCTCGACATAGGTAAAGAAAAATGGCTGTGTCCTATTTGCGGTGAGTTCAACAAAAACGAAGAAAAGACTTGCACAAGATGTAAAAGGAAAATACTAAAATAATCCTTAGGGAGGTTGATGTAATGTATTTTATTGCTTCAAAAAAGCTTCGTACCCTTGTTAAGAATTCAGAAAAAACTTCGCTTGATTTCTTTAATTTATATCAATTCCAGTACAAAGAACAAAATGTGAATCTTTATATCAGCCATAAAAGTGCGCGAAAATCAACTCACATTCACTGCATCGAAAGCGGCGATGTAATTTGGGAACGGTTCTATCCATTTGGGGGCATGTCAAGACCTGCACGAGAAAAGAAATATGTGCTAAAGCCAGTATGCTATAAAAATACAATTACTGTAGTAACTATCTGTGGCAATCCCGGCAATACACAAAGCAGACCTTAAAGGTTAATAAACAACAAGACCGTCACGGAAAGAAAGCTGTGACGGTCCAAATTATATCAAAATTTGTGTATAAAACAATGAAAAAGACCGTCAAAAACGGTCTTTTTGGTCGAAGCGGCGGGACTCGATTCTCGCGCGAACTGCGCGCTCGGTCTTCCACGGTCGCGGACGTCCACCGGAAGTCCGCTCTGTACCGTTTCCCCTTCAAGTCCCTTGTTCAATAAAGCAAAAGAAGATATGCCACAA
>JAZKZP010000001.1:0-24239 GCA_045612715.1 Eubacteriales bacterium | reverse complement strand
GGACACCATAAGGTGTCCTTTGTTTTTTACTGTGCGTCTTACAGGGCGAGAACCCGCGTTCGCGAAACGCGAACCAAGGGCGAACTTTTCGTCTTTGCGAAGCAAAGTGGTGCCGCAAGGCATCAAGAAAATTCGTTTGTTTGCCACCAAAGTGGCAAACAGATCGAGCTCCGTTTTATATTATACACCATAAGGTGTCCTTTGTTTTTTACTGTGCGTCTTACAGGGCGAGAACCCGCGTTCGCGAAGCGCGAACCAAGGGCGAACTTTTCGTCTTTGCGAAGCAAAGTGATGCCGCAAGGCATCAAGGAAATTAGCTTGTTACCTACTTGTAGAAAACCATGTCTATCTAAGTGACAATATAAAAAACAATCACCTCGGATAACCCGAGGTGATTTTTATATAGATTTATATCGTTTGATTATTTAATGGCTTTTCTCTTTTTAAGAAGAATAGATACTACTATTGCAGCGCCGATAACAACCACACCGCTAACAACAATTAGCAAAATTTGTTGTTCTTCCGTTGAGGAATCTTCGGGATGAAAATCACGGTATTCTTTGTAACCACAAGCAGAACATACGTGTTCTTCCTTGTTTTCTTCATTTTTTATCCATTCACCGAAAATGTGATTTGCGGGAGCTCTATTTTCGTCACAAACATTACAGTTGCTATCGCAATCATTATCGTATTTATGACCTAATGCTTCAATCTCATTATCAACGTATGTATGTCCACATTCTTCACACAAATATGTTGTATAACCACCATTTATGCAATTAGCATCTGTTACGGAAGCTATGTATTTGTGGAACTCTCCACTACGAATTTGATCGCAAACATTACATCTTTCGTCATAGCAGTTATCGTAAACGTGCTGACAGGTTAAATCATATGCTTCAAGAATCTGTGAAACGATGTATTTGTTGCCTTCGTTAGTAAATGTTGCTTTAAAAGAACCGTCGGCATAAGCGTAACTTATAGCTTCAAATCCTTCTATATTGGGCCATTGAGTTTCAACGTTAGAAATATCAACACACGTTACGTTGGGAAGCTGTAATGCGTATGAAAAAGCAAGGGTTGTTCTTGCAGTTGCGGCACTTTTTCCTATTATATTCAAAGGAATTGTTTTACCGGCTATTGTTATATCGGATAATGAATTATACTGACTTAAAACCGCAATCTGAATATCGGGATTCATTTCAACCAAATCGAAAATAAGCTTATCATATGCCTTTTGTAATGAAATATTAGCATAAAGATAGGACTCTAACGCCAAGAGAATCATATCTCCAAGTGGAACTTTTAATTCGAAAATGGGATCATTATCAAATATTTTTAAATAAGATTGTCCTACATATCTATCAATAACATCGTTCATATTAATAGGAATTACAACTTCAGAATCAATTCCATAGGAGTTTAATACCCGAACTGCATTTTCAAGTATCGCATCAATATAAGGAACATTTTCTTCACCAATCAGCTGTGCCCAATCCATAGCATATACTTCGCCTTTAAGAGCAGGGTGCTTGAAGTTGGATACGATTGCGTTGTCAACCCACTGTATGTATTCATGAGTTTTTTCTTCAGTAAAATGATCATGCAAAGTCAAATACAAATAATCAGCAACTTGAGCTCTAAATGAACCGTTTATATAAGTAGTGGCTGCGGCAAGGAACTGATCGCTGCTGAACTTGTTTACTTCGACAACATCATATCCAATAGTTACAAAATCTGCATTTTTGAGAACCGAGTAATCAAGATTATTCCAACTCATAACAGCGGATTGGTTATTGAGATTCAGCGCGCCTGCAAGAATATTTGCATAACCGTCATTTTCTCCGGTAATAGCTACGTAGAAGGAATCTTTATTGGGGTTATATTGACCAGAGAACATATCTTCGATGGTTCCGTTGGCCTGCAATTCCGCATGCTTGATGGCAGAATAAGTTTTAAGACAGTGTTGCAATACAGTGATATAGATATGCAATTTGTTTTGTGTAAATTCTTTTGCGTGGCTGCCGTTTTCGAGGACGTCCATAACGGCATCTCTGATTTGTTTATTACCCTTTACGCTCGGGTGAGCAAAGAAGGAATTACCAAAGTCATAACGCACTTCAAGTGCTGCAACTGCCTGAATAATGGGATCTTTGAATAAATCTGTATTTACTGTTATTTCGGGGGCAACAACGCCTGAGTTGTCAAGACCAAAATTACCAAGCTCTTCATAGAATTTAAGCATTGTGTTATTGGTAAATGTGTTTACTATATATCCGAGCAGCTCATTGGTTTTGTTGTTGTGATTTCCCATGCTGTCAGGTGTCAAATAGAAAGTATTGAACTGCAACGAGTACTGAATGATAGTTCCAACAGTATCGTATGCATAATTCAAAGTGTTGTTATAAATGATATACAAAGCAAGAAATGCGTCGTTGAAGGATTTTCTGGCGCTTTCTAATATGGTTACTACCTGAATAAGCTGTGCATAGCTTTCCTGGATAGAGGGGTCGGGAATGTTGAGTATTTCATTTCTCTGAGCAATTGCCATATCCAAGGTCTCTATTCCCGTCAAGCCCTGAATTAAATTATCAAATACGTAATTATAGGCATCTTTGCCGCCTTCTGTGTAGCTTCTCAAATTAACCAAATGCTTGGAAAGAGCTGCACCATATCTTTCAAGATCTGTGTCAGGATTGTTGAAATCTAAGGATGCCAAATCAATATTTTCAATCCAAGCCATATCAAATGCGGGTATTTCATATGTATACTGGCTGTCATTCACAAAAGCGCTTAGTCCGTATTCGGCTGCGGTTGAGCGAAGCTCGGCAAACACCTGAGCGAATACCTGACCAACCATTATGTATTCAATCTTACTTCTTACATAAAGATTGTCATCATACATATCAAAAAGATCCTTCATATCTTGTGAAAGAGAGAGGGGATCACCATCCCAAAGACGAAATTCATCAAGGAATGTATCAACGTCACCGTCTTCGCCGGCATGGGCAAATCCGTATTTGTTTGCGTATGGAGATACTGACGCTCTATAAACGTCAACAAATTCGATAAGCTCGCCATAAATATCTCCAAGAGGAAGCTCTATCCCTTTAAGGTCAAGCACCAAATCGTCCGCAAGGTTTTGAATGTTGATAACTACCACGTTGGCATCGGGGTTGAGCTCATATATTTTCTCTATAACCTTATCAAAGTTATAGCAAGCACCTAGTGTTGCATAAGCAAGGACGTCAGCGAGCATTTTTATGACGTCATTTGAGAGTGCGGTTCCGGTAAGGTCAGTGCTTTTGTTGAGGATTTCGATTACTTTATCTCTAAGGGCATAATATTCTTCTGCTTTGCCGCTATCAATAATTGAATCGAATGAAGGAGATTTCCAATATCTTGAACCACCTTCTTTAAGAATAGTCATAATATTATTGAAGGCATAAACACCGAAGTTGTTCCAACCAAGGTCAACGGTGATAACGTCTGCATTTGCAATATATTCTCTGTATTCAACGCGTAATGCTTCTCTTCCGCCTTCTTTGTGTGCCATATCAAACCAGCTCTTACCACCTGTGAAACGCCAGTTCATATATTCGTCGGGAATAAAATTGTCATCAAGCAACCAAAGAACCTCTTCAACACGCATCGAAGAAATTGCAAGCTGATGAAGTTCAACGTTGCGACCAGTTTTTTTCTCCAAGGCGTCTTTGATAAGTGCAGGATATGCGTTTGCGGGAGCCTTATCATAGCCATAGTCGTTCATATTGGCCTTAGGAGCTGCAAGCGGATCCTCATAAATTTCAGAATCCAAATATCCGTGATGGCCATATCCGTTAGTGTTAGATGCGCCGAGCGAGACATAATGTAAGGCATCATTACCTAAATTTTCGTGGCTGAGATTTTCAAGAGTGCTTGTTGCATTGACAATAGGTGCCATTACGCTAATCATTATAATTGCAACCATAAACATTGCAATAAATCTCATTGACAATTTTTTTGTTTTCATAACTAATCCTTTCTAATCAAATTGTTTTTTTGTTTTGAATGTCTTTGGTGGACCGCTGTGTTAATTATACTACTAAACGTTGCTTTTTTCAACACATTAAAGATTTTTTTGGTTAATTTGACATAAGTATTAGCAATTGTGTATAAATTTTATTGTGTTTTTAAGAAACATAAATTGTCTAAAAATGTATTTTTTTTATTAACATTCACAATTGAAACTAATTAATTTTTATACACATTGAAAGTCTTGAGAATGCAATTTATTTATGATACGATTCAAATGTTAAAAACAAGGTGCTATAGTCAAATGGTGAGACAAAGATTTGCAATATTCCTCTCACCATGTTCGATTTTTAAAAAGATAGCCGGGGATATTTTTGAATATAAAAGGAAGAATAAATAACACACAAGCTCTCGCTCTTTTTAGAACGAGGGCATAATAATATTGCGCAATAATTGTTGAAAAATATAAGTTTAGAAAGCGTTGACAAAATAATTACTTGAAAATTAACACTGCTTTTTTCTTTGAAATGTATTGCTTTTTTGCTGTTGATGTGCTATAATTGAAATGCAACTTGGGGTTGCGTGTTTTGTGCGAATTGAGAACTAAAATATATAGCGCAACCAAATATTTTTTGCTATAATAAAGAAAACATATAAAAGGAGAAAAAAACTATGGAAAAAGTAAGAATTCAAGACGACCTTTATACATACGTCAACCAAGAAACACTTGATGCGCTCGTTATTCCCGATGACAAGCCTACTGCAGGTGGCTTTGCGCAGCTTGCTGACGGTGTCGAAAAGACAATGATGGGTGAGTTTGAAGCGATGGCTGAAAGCAAATCCTATCCTAATGACTATCTCAAACGCGCTTGCGAGCTTTACGCAATTGCAAAGGATGCGGAAAGAAAGGCGACTCACGGTATTGCTCCTGCTCTTAAGAATCTTGCCGTTCTTAATCAAGTTAACTCACTTGAGGACTTTAGTCATTTGTATAAAACTTTGGAATTGAAGGGAATTCCCACACCCGTTAATGTTGGTGTTGAAACTGATATGAAGAATACAAAGCAGCGTTTGGTTTATCTTCAAGGCGCAGGTGTAATTCTTCCCGACGCAACATATTATAGACCTGAAATGGCGGCGCAAAAGGAACAACTTTTGGGACTCTGGACAAATGCTGCAAAGGTTCTTATGGCAAAAACTGACCTTTCTGCTGAAGACCAGGAAAAGTACATTGCTGATACACTTGCATTTGACGAAATTCTTGCAGGTCTTGTTAAGACTAACGAGGAATGGTCCAAGTACGTTGAAATGTATAACCCAATGCCCGTGGACGAGGTTAAGGGAATGCTTTCAACTATTGATTTTGGCGCAATGTTAACTGATTTGTTCGGTCATGTTCCTGAAACAATCGTAGTTACAGAGCCAAGATATTTCGGTGGCTTTGCTAACGTGCTTAATGCTGACACTCTTGAGCTTTACAAGCATTGGGCTTACGTTACGGGACTTCTCAGAGGATGCTCATATCTTTCAGAGGAGCTTCGTGAAATAGGCGGTATGTATATGCGCGCTATCACGGGTGTTGCTGTAATGTCATCCATTGATAAATTCGCTTATAATCTCGCTTCAGGTACATACTCCGAGCCCGTTGGTATCTACTATGGTGAAAAGTACTTCGGTGAAGAAGCGAAGAAGGATATTACCGAGATTGTGTATCAGATTATTGATACTTATAAAGCACGCATCAAGACAAACGAAATCCTTGGTGAAGCAACAAGAGAAAAGGCAATCCTTAAACTCTCAACAATGGGCGTTAAGATGGGTTATCCCGACAAGGTAAGAGCAATTTACGATAAACTTACATTCAATCCCGATGATTCACTTTATGATATTATCCTTACACTTAGCGAAATTCGTGCGCTTGAAATGTATTCAAAACTCGATAAACCTACAGAGCCTGAAAACTGGGCGATGCCCGGTCATATGGTGAATGCGTGCTATGACCCGTTTGTTAACGATATTACTTTCCCAGCTGCTATACTTCAAGCTCCTTTCTATTCATTGAAGCAGACAAGAAGTGAAAACCTCGGTGGTATCGGTGCGGTTATCGGTCACGAAATTTCACACGCATTTGACTCAAACGGCGCAAAATGTGACGAAAACGGTAACATCAACAACTGGTGGACAGAGGACGATTTTAAGCGATTTGAAACTAAAGTAAATCAGATGATCGAGCAGTTCGATGGAATTGAGCTTCCTTGGGGTAAGGTTAACGGTGCGTTCATTGTTAGCGAAAATATGGCTGACAATGGTGGTATGTCAGTAACTCTTGACATTATGTCAAGAATGGAGAATGCATCCTATGAAGAATATTTCTGCAACTGGGCAAGAGTTTGGTGTCAAAAGGCAAGGGATGAATACCGTAAGCTCCTCTTGGCTGTTGACGTTCACGGTCCTACACTCCTTCGTGCAAATATGCCCCCCAGAAACTTTAAGGAATGGTACGAAGCATTTGGAGTTACTGAAAACGACCAAATGTATATCGCCCCCGAAAAGAGAATTGTTATTTGGTAATAAATTGGTTTTGGGGCGTTAGTTATGTCACTTGATTATAACAAAAAGAATATCACTCTTGCAAAAAATCTTCGTAAAAACGCAACACCGCAAGAAAATCATTTGTGGTATGATTTTTTATCAAAATATAAAGTAAGATTTCAGCATCAAAAAGCAATCGATAATTTTATTGTGGATTTTTATTGTCATAAAGCAAAATTGATTATAGAAATCGATGGCTCACAGCATTTTACGGAAGAAAATATACCCAAAGACGAGTTTCGAACAGAAATTCTTGAAGGATATAATTTGAGAGTTATACGATTTACAAACTATCAAATCAATACAAACTTTCAAAATGTATGTGAATATATTGATATCGTAGTAAAAGCCTCCCTCCGAGAGGGAGGTGGCAAAATCTTTTGATTTTGACGGAGGGAGATTGCGAAATTATAGACAACAGCTCGATATATCGCGGGTAATCAAAATAATCTATCGCACTCTCCCCCACCCGACAAGTCGGGAGCCCCCTCTCGGAGGGAGCCTTGTACGTTGCCGATGATTTTCAAGTGTTATGGTTTTGCCCAATAGCATATTTGTAAAAAGAAAGCCTTGTGAAAGGAAAAATTGTGAACAATCTTACATATACAAGAATAATATCTGAAAATGATACAGATATTACTTTACTAACGGAGATGTTTCAAATTCCGGAAGTTTCTAGGTATTTAAATATTAGTGATAATTATTTTCACTATATTTGTAATACCCAAAATGTTTATTTTTATAAAATTTATGATAACCAAAAATTAGTTGGCTCCATACATCTTGAAAACTCAAATGATATTCTATTTATGGATATATTAGTTTTTCCTGAATTTCAAAAAATTGGATATGGAACAAGAATTATCAAGGATATTCAAGATGATATTTTTAACTTTCATTATAGAAAAATAAAGATTTCTATAGACGAAACGAATGAAACGTCTATAAAATTATTTAAAAATGCAGGATTTGAATATTTATCACAAGAAGATGAATTGTTGAATTTTGTATATCAAAAAGTATAACAAAAGCCCCGACAGATTAAAAAATTTGTCGGGGCTTTGCATTTTAATGAGATGTATTTATTATTTTGTGTTCTTCGTCAAACTCTGATATTCACTCTGGTCACCGAAGTTTTCGTCGCCCATAAGAGCTGCGATTGTGTGTGCAATTTGAATGTTTTCAATGTGTGCGCCATTGAATATATCCATTCCGTGACCATAAGCAAAAATGGGAACGTCAGCACTTGTGTGGTCAGTAGTAACGAATGCGAGATTTCCGTTTTCGTCCTCGTGAAGTCCACCTGTTTCGTGATCGGCAGTAATAAGAATAGCGGTTTCGGGATTATAGAAAACAAATTCCATAAATCTTGCAATTACTTGATTAAATCTTACCATTGCATTGAATGATTTTTCAAAATCATTATCGTCACAATGCTTGTCTATGTATGCTTCTTCGTACATAAGGAAGAAGCCCTTATCGTTATTTGAAACTTGATCAAGAACTTTTTCAACCTTACCCTCAATTACACCCATATATCTTGTGTTATAGTAATCAAAGCCACATTCTATAACTGTTCCGTTGTTTATAGTTGCATCAAGCATAAGATTTATGATGGCACTTGACATATTACGGCTGTCAACGTGCACAACGAAAGAGGCAGGAGTTGCTCCTGTTTGAGTTTCGGTTGACATAACGGCTGCTGATTTACCAATCTCGTGAGCAAGCTCTGTCAAATTCTTTACATCTTGCAATTGTCCGTTGCGACCAACGTATCCGTTAAACGTTTTGTGACCACAGGCAAGAGCAGTAGCACCCGCTGCGCTATCGGTTGTGCCGGAAAGAGAGTTGGTTTTTGAAAGGCCTTGGTAGGGAAGCATATATCCATAGAAAATGTTCTCGCCGTCGCCGTATTCTACATTGTTATCCATATATTCGAACATACGGGTTTGGAATACACCCATACCGTCACCAATGAGCATTATGTAGTTTTTTGCCTCTTTAGTGATGGGCTGATGCACGGATATCGCTTCGGGTACTGTTGATGTTTGAGCATCTGTAGAAGCATATGTTTCCATAAAGAAATATGCGGCTGCAGCAATAACAAAATAGTCGCCTTCAAGTGCAATACTGCCATTGCTTGCAAGGATTGCGAATTCAAGTCCTTTAGTTTCTGCTTCAAGGGATGTAGAAATTTCTCTTGTGGTTTCGCCAACGACGATTTCGTGAGATTTTGCTTCTGATTCATCATCGATAATTTCGAGATCGATGTTATATCTTTGCTTGGCGGTGTTTTTTATGTATTCAGCGGCTCTTTTATTATAATCAAGACCTTGCTCGTCGCAAACCAATGTGAATTTAGCAAGTTCAGTACCGTTGATTGTGGGTGGATTCATATATTCCGTTTTGTCAGTGCAGGATGAAAATGCTGCCAAAATTGAAATAAGAATAAATGTAATTAAGAGTAATGATATTTTCTTTTTCATAAAGTCCTCCAATAACTAATGATTATTGAAATTATTATATCATAGATAAACAAAAGTTGCAAGAGTGGATTTTATTTTATATTTAATATTCGCAAAACCTATTGACAAATGAAGATCTTTGTGATATAATTCATATGTTAATTAGGTATGGCGCCATGGCCAAGTGGTAAGGCAAAGGTCTGCAACACCTCTACCCCCAGTCCGAATCTGGGTGGCGCCTCCAAAAAATATAGACACCCAAACGGGTGTCTATATTTTTTTGCAGTCACTATCTCTTCGGACTCGGCTTTTGTGCGCTTGCGCACAAAAACCAGTTCGCAAATTTGTTCAAGCGACGGTCTGTGCTCGCATAAGACCTCGCGAACAAATTTAATTCACGAGCAACGCGAGAGAACCATCTGGGTGTACACTAAAAGGTGTCCTGTCTTTTTTTTGGAGCTTCACTTCTTTTTCGGACGTGGCTCCGTGTGATTATCTTTTTGGAAGTCATACTATTCTTGATTTCTAATTTCTGATGTTTTGGAATATGATTGAATAAACAGAGATTATTTATCGTTATCAATATTTTTTTGTGAAGATTAATTGCTAATTTGTGTAAAAATGATATTGACAATATAAATTTAATAATATATAATTAATATGTAAGGAATTTTTAGAAAGGAGAAAAATTATGAACAATTTAAAAAAGGTTCTTGAAGAAGCAATAGAGTCGGTATTACCTATATTTGCCATAGTTTTGCTTCTTTCGGTAACTGTTGCCCCAATGGAAAGCGGAGTGCTCGTAATGTTCCTTTTTGGAACACTTTTGCTTATTATGGGTATGGGATTTTTTACTATAGGCTCGGGAATATCAATGGAGCCCCTTGGCGAAGGCATTGGTGCAACCTTGGGCAAAACTAAAAGATGGATAATTCCTCTTTTGATTTGCTTTGGGCTTGGACTTCTTATTACAATTGCAGAGCCCGACCTGACCGTTCTTGCTGAGCAGGTACCTTCAATCCCTAATATGGTGCTTATTTGGTCGGTTGGAATTGGAGTTGGAATATTCCTTGTTATTTCTGTGATACGCACAAGAAAGGGAATAAAACTTAATACCTTGTTGCTCATTTTCTATGGTTTGATAATCGGACTTGCGTTTTTTGCGCCTGCAGATTTTATACCAACTGCATTTGACTCGGGTGGAGTGACTACAGGCCCAATTACTGTTCCGTTTATTATGGCTTTTGGTGCAGGTATTGCTTCTATGAGTACTGCCAAGAATGCTCGTGAAAATTCATTCGGTCTTATAGCTCTTTGTTCTATCGGACCGATCTTGTCGGTTTTGCTTTTGAGTATTGTTTTCAAGCCGCAAAGTTCAACAACGCAGGAAACGTTGGTTATTGCTGAAACTACTAAAGAAGCATTTATGGCGTTCTTCCACGGTTTACCTAAATATGCTATCGAGGTGCTTGAGGCACTTTTGCCAATTATTGGAGTGTTTGTTATTTTTCAGTTTGTTAGCAGAAGATTTACAAAACACCAGTTGCTCAGAATGAGCGTTGGTTTTGTTTACACTTATATCGGTCTTGTTTTCTTCCTTACGGGTGCAAACGTTGGCTTTATGCCCGCAGGACGCCTTATAGGTGGCAGAATTGCTTCGGGAGAAATGAAATATTTGCTTATTCCGATTGGTGCACTTATGGGATATTTCGTTGTTAGTGCCGAGCCCGCGGTTCACTCACTTAAAAAACAGGTTGAGGAAATCACAAATGGTTCTGTTTCGCAAAAGGCGATAGGTATGGCACTTTCAATTGGTGTAGGATTTTCAGTTGGAATTGCAATGCTTCGTGTTCTCACGGGTATTCCCATTTTGCCGATTTTGATTTTTGGATACTGTATTTCGCTTGTGATTACCTTCTTTGTTCCACCTCTATATACGGGTATCGCGTTTGACTCGGGTGGAGTTGCGAGTGGTCCTATGTCAACAACATTTATTTTACCTTTTGCGATAGGTGCTTGTGAAGCCCTTGGTGGAAATGTTCTCACTGATGCCTTTGGTATCGTTGCAATGGTAGCGATGACTCCTCTTATCGCTATTCAAATTTTGGGTCTTTATAGTGAACTTAAACGCAAGAAAATGCTTGCACAAGCTAGACACGAAATGCTTCAGCTTGATGATGATATGATCTATTATGAGGAGGTGGCGTGATGAGTGAACAAATTCCAAATAGAATTATGATGATATTTTCTATCATCACTCGTGGTAAGGCAAAAAAGTATATGGAAAAGCTTCAGTCAAACGGCATGGGCTTTAATATGCAAACTACAGCCATTGGTACTGCTCCCTCTGAAATGATGGATATTTTCGGTCTTGGTACTAACGATAAGGATATAGTCATTACCTTGGCGCCGGAGAACGTAATCAATTCATACGTTTTTGAGATGAACAAGGGAATTGGTGGCAGCTTTGAATTTGGCGGACTTATGATGTGCGTTCGTCTATCAGCTATCAGCAGACTTGGATCTGAGCTTGTAAACCGAGCTTCAAAAGATAACGATACTACAGGAGGTAAAAAGAAAGTGAAAAGTGGACAAAAGCATCAGCTTATACTTGTTTCGGTTAACCAGGGTTATACCGATGCGGTTATGGAAACCGCACGCAATGCAGGTGCTATGGGCGGAACGGTTATGCGTGCGCGCCTTAGCGAAAGCTCAATGATGGAGCAGTTTGGCGAAGCACAGGTTCAGCAGGAAAGAGAAATAATCACTATTTTTGCTCCTGCGGGAACAGCAGCTAAAATTATGGACGAGGTCAATCGCAATCACGGTGTTATGAGCGACGCAAACGGCATGGTTATGGCATTACCTGTTGATAAGGCGTATAAAATTTAAATAAGAATTAAATTTTAGTAATTAAATAACATTAAAATAGCCCTTATTTGAGGGCTATTTTGTTATATTGAATGTTCAAATTTTGATTTGTAGCGCACGTTGTTCGCACAAATACACCTGTTGTTTTGCGTCGCTTTTGAAAAAGCGACGCAAAACAATCGTGTCAAGCGAGTGCGAACACACCGACAAATCCCAATTTTACAAAGAAAAAGGCGGTGTTTCCACCGGCTTTTTTCATGTTTCCTATTCGTAATCAACTACGTCCGTCCATTTGAGAAGGAACTCGCGTTCTTCCTCGTTGCCCTTTACGGACTGTGATGCCGCAACGATGGGCATCCATTTCTGAACGTATTGCTTTGCTGTGTCGCTCTTTTGGCAGAATGTATTAAGATACTTTTCTGCGCCTTCTGTGTCACCGTTAAGACAGAAAATAAGGTAAGTTCTTGCAACGTCCGCGGACGCATTACCCTGTGTTGCGTGTGACCAGTCAAGGATAAATGGAGTGCCATCCTCTGTGATGATAATATTAGAGGGGTTGAAGTCACCGTGGCAAACCTTGTTGTGCTTGGGCATACCCTCAAGGCGAGTGTGAAGCTCGTATCTTGTGGTTGCATCAAGGCTTGAGAGTGAAATTTTTCTGTTCATCTTATCCTTGAGCTTTGTGAGAAGGGGAGATTTCTTTGAATGAACTTCCATCTGAATATCAACGAGCAATTCGATATATTCATCCTTCTTTTCGGGATTTTCTTCGATGAGTTGCGCGAGAGTTTTGCCCTCGATATACTCATTAACGATTGCCCATTTGCCATCAATCATATTAACGCCGAGGAGTTTGGGGATATTAAGTCCTGTTTCCTCAATTCTCGCCTGATTGAGTGCTTCGTTAAGAACATCTGCCTTGGAATATTCGGTATCAAATACCTTAACGGTCTTGTCACCGTCACGGTAGATTGTTTTATGCTTTCTTTGTGCAATAACTGTCATAGCTTTATTCTCCTTTAAACAGTAGTGGGCATTTCGGGCTCACTGAAATGCTTGCCGTAGTATGCATTGAGGTACATCTGCTTAATTTCGCTCATAAGGGGATATCTGGGGTTAGCGCCTGTGCACTGGTCGTCGAATGCCTGTTCAACCATATCGTCAAGACGGTTAAGGAAATCTTCTTCGTCAATGCCGTAGTCCTTGATTGTTTCTTTGATTCCAACCTTTGCCTTAAGCTCATTGATTTTTGCAATAAGACCTTCAAGCTTTTCTTCGTCAGTTGTACCCTTAACTCCAAGGTAATCAGCGATTTCTGCGTATCTTGCGAGTGTGTGGGGGTGGTCATACTGTGAGAATGTACCCATCTTAACGGGTGCTTCTGCTGCGTTGAAGCGAATAACTTCTTCAATCATAAGTGCGTTAGCAACGCCGTGGGGAAGGTGGTGGAATGCACCGAGCTTGTGAGCCATTGAGTGACATACACCAAGGAATGCGTTAGCGAATGCCATACCTGCCATTGTTGCCGCATTTGCCATCTTTTCACGAGCCACAACGTCTGTTTGACCGTTTTCATAAGCTCTGGGAAGGTATTCGAATACCATCTTGAGTGAGCGAAGCGCAAGTGAATCTGTATAATCTGTTGCAAGCATTGCTGCATAAGCTTCGATTGCGTGAGTTACTGCGTCGATACCTGATGCCGCTGTAAGTCCACGGGGTGCTGACATATGGAAATCTGTGTCGATAATTGCCATATTGGGAAGAAGCTCGTAGTCAGCAAGAGGATATTTAACACCTGTCTTTTCGTCAGTGATAACTGCGAAAGGTGTTACTTCGCTTCCTGTTCCTGCAGAAGTGGGAATAGCAATGAAGTATGCCTTTTCACCCATCTTGGGGAAAGTGTAAACTCTCTTACGGATATCAATAAAGCGCATTGCCATATCCATAAAGTCTGCTTCGGGATGCTCATAGAGTACCCACATAATCTTAGCTGCGTCCATAGCAGAACCACCACCGAGTGCGATGATTGTATCAGGAGCGAATGCTCTCATCTGAGCTGCACCTTCAGTTGCGTTTGCAAGTGTGGGGTCGGGCTGAACGTTAAAGAATGTTGCGTGCTGAATTCCCATTGCATCAAGCTTATCTGTGATGGGTTTTGTGTAACCATTCTGGTAAAGGAATGTATCTGTTACGATGAATGCCTTTTTAGCACCTCTAACTGTCTTGAGTTCGTCAAGTGCTACGGGGAGGCAACCCTTCTTTATATAAATCTTTTCAGGTGTTCTGAACCAAAGCATATTTTCTCTCCTCTTAGCCACTGTTTTGATGTTGATAAGGTGCTTAACTCCAACGTTTTCGGAAACGCTGTTACCGCCCCAAGAGCCACAACCGAGTGTAAGGGAGGGCGCGAGCTTGAAGTTGTAAAGGTCACCGATACCACCCTGAGCTGAGGGAGTGTTGAGAAGAATACGGCATGTTTTCATTTTAGCGGAGAAGAGTGCGAGTTTTTCACCCTCTGTGATTTCGTTGAGATATACGGAAGATGTATGACCGTAACCACCGTCTGCAACGAGATGCTCTGCCTTTTCAACTGCATCTTCAAACGTTTTTGCACGATACATTGCAAGAACAGGGGAGAGTTTTTCGTGAGCAAATTCCTCGGAGAGTTCAACGCTTTCAACTTCACCAATAAGAATTTTTGTACCAACGGGAACTGTTACGTCTGCAAGAGCAGCGATTTTGTGTGCTGACTGACCAACGATTTTAGCGTTGAGTGCGCCGTTGATGAGAATTGTCTTTCTAACCTTTTCGGTTTCTTCGGGATTCAAGAAATAGCAACCGCGAGCTGCGAATTCACGCTTAACCTCGTCATAAATGCTATCAAGTACGATAACGGACTGCTCGGATGCGCAAATCATACCGTTGTCGAATGTCTTTGAGTGAATAATTGAGTTAACTGCAAGAAGAATGTCTGCGCTATCGTCGATAATTGCAGGAGTATTACCAGCACCAACACCAAGCGCGGGTTTACCACTTGAGTAAGCAGCTTTAACCATTCCGGGACCACCTGTCGCCAAAATGATGTCGGCTTCTTTCATAATTGTATTTGTAAGCTCAAGAGAGGGAACGTCAATCCAGTCGATGATACCTTCGGGCGCGCCTGCTTCAACTGCTGCTTCAAGAATGAGCTTTGCTGCAGCGATTGTTGAGTTCTTTGCCTTGGGGTGAGGGCTGATGATGATTGCGTTTCTTGTCTTAAGAGCAAGCAAGCATTTGAAAATTGCAGTGGAAGTGGGGTTTGTTGTGGGAATTACCGCTGCGATAACACCGATGGGCTCGGCAATCTTCTGGATGCCGTATGCTTCATCTTCTTCGATTACACCGCAAGTTTTTGTGTCCTTGTATGCGTTGTAAATGTATTCAGCAGCATAGTGATTTTTGATAACCTTGTCTTCAACAATACCCATGCCTGTTTCTTCAACAGCGAGCTTTGCAAGTGAAATTCTTGCCTTGTCTGCAGCGGATGCAGCTGCGAGGAAGATTTTGTCAACCTGCTCCTGAGTGTAGGTAGCAAATTTGCTCTGTGCTGCGCGAGTAGTAGCAAGCGCTTCGTTAAGAGTTTCAACGCTGTCAACTGTTGCGTAGATTTTTTCTTTCATTTAATATATCTCCTTTTGGATGAAATTTACATTTATGGAATGTGATAAAAACTTCATTTTTATTTCAGCAATAAAAATGTTTTTTCATTACTTCGTTAAAAGTTTAACACAAAACCGATAAAAAGTCAATAGAAAACAAATAACTTTGTTAAAAAAATATCAAATTCGGCAAAATATTTTATAATTAACAAAAAGAAAGGGTTGTATTTGTTATAATTGTACACAAATGTGAGTTGTTAAGATGTACTTATAGAGTTTTGATTAGTTCAACATAGTTTGGTTGATAGTTTTTTGTGATAATATAGCTATTTTCACTCTTTATCGTCTTATGTTGTTATTTGCGAAAATAAATTGAAGAAATATTATATAACATATTGAAAAAAATCCAAAAATTTGATATAATAATTTTGTATTTGCCTTTTGGCTTTGAATTTGTTATTTAGGAGTCGATATATGAAAACTTGGGAAGAATTATACGATGAATGTGCGTCTTGCGACAAATGTGAGCTTCACAAAACAAGAACTAACTGTGTTTTTGGAGTCGGTAATCGAGAAGCAGATATTCTTTTTGTTGGCGAAGCTCCCGGCGAAAAAGAGGATCTTTCGGGCACTCCCTTTGTTGGTAGGGCAGGTCAGCTTCTTGACAAGTTTTTGTTTGCAGTCGACATCTCACGTGAGGACGTTTATATTGCCAATATATTAAAATGCCGTCCTCCCAAAAATCGCGATCCCAAGCCCGACGAAGAGGATGCCTGTATGGACTATTTGCGTGAGCAAGTGCGTCTTATCAAACCCAAGATGATCGTTTGTCTTGGCAGAATTTCTGCGCAACGTCTTATCAGTCCTACATATCGCATAACCAAAGAGCACGGTCAGTGGATTAAAAAGGGAGATTTCCTTATGACTGCTGTTTATCATCCTGCACTTTTGCTGCGTGACCCTCGCAAAAAAGAGGAAATGCTTGAGGATATGAAGCAAATCAAGGCAAAGCTTGACGAAATGAAAAATTCTTAATTTTGGAGATAGAATGATTAATAAAAACTATAACAGTGGCAAGATTCGTGTTGAGCGCGCTCGCAGAAGTAGGTATATTGCTTCGTCATTTATTAATGACAGCAATAAATCTTCGATTGTGATTGTTGCTTCAATACTTGTTCTTGCTCTGATTGTCTGCGCATTTTTTGCTGCATTTCGGGATCAGTTTACTTTACCCGCTTTGAACGTTCCGGATGCAGACATAAATTTACCGCTTGATGATCAAGATTCCAAGCCTGTTTATGTGCCTGTAGAGGGTGGCAAGGGGATGTATCACATGGAATTGTCATCAAGACATGCAATTTTAGTAAAGCTCTCTGATATGACTACTGTTGCGCACAAGTATGCAGATGAAATTATTTACCCTGCATCTATGACCAAGGTTATGACGGTGGTAACAGCGCTTGATCTTATTGAAAATCTCGATGAAAAGTATCTTATCACAAGAGAAGCGTTAAATAAAATACCGAATGGGGCATCTACTGCTTGGCTTTCAAGTTGTATTGGAAGTGAAGTTAGCGTGAGAGATTTGCTTTATGGAATATCATATATGTCGGGTGCTGACTCGGTAATTTGCACTATTGACTATCTTGGACTTACTGAAAAAGAATTCGTTGCCTTAATGAATCAAAAAGCTTCTGAGATAGGACTTCAAAACACAAATTTCGGTGGTGCTATTGGCATGGATGCCGAGTTCAATCAAACAACCTGCCGCGATATTGCAGCAATTATGGCTTATGCTATGCAAAACCCACTTTGTGTTGATATCTTTGGTGGACTTGCGTATAAATTGGATCACGTTGATATGACTTATTACAACTCCACGCTTTCAAAAACGCTGAACAATATGGGGCTTAAACCTGAAAATGTTCTTGGCGATGATTATACTCTCGTTGCAGCTAAAAGTGGTCTTGAGGATGAGGCGGGTTATTGCCTTGTTTCGTATATAAGAAGCAACACAACGGGTGAATATTTTGTTCTTGTTACTGCAGAAGCAGATAGATCTGATGCATATCCACCTAATAAGAATACAATACTTGATATGCAAGAAATTTTTGATGTATTCGCACCGTAATTTTTCATAAAATTAATATTTTTTTACAAAAATAACTTTACAAGATAAAAAAATAGTGATATACTTTCTTTGTTAAAAAGAAAATCCTAAATTTAAAGGAGATAAAAATTATGAGCCGTACTATTGGTACAGTTTCCCGTGGCGTTAGAGCGCCCATTATTAGAAATGGCGACAATATTGCCGAGATCGTTACAAATTGCATTCTTGAAGCTTCCCGTGAAGAAAATATTGAAATCAGAGATCGCGACGTTGTTGCGATGACTGAGGCAATCGTTGCTCGTGCGCAGGGTAACTACGCAACAGTTGACGATATTGCTACTGACATCAGAGCTAAATTTGGTGGCGAAACAGTTGCAGTTATTTTGCCCATTTTGAGCAGAAATAGATTTTCAGTTTGCCTTACAGGTATTGCAAGAGGAGCAAAGAAGATTGTTCTTATGCTTTCTTATCCCTCTGACGAGGTTGGAAATCACCTTGTGTCACTTGATAAGGTAGACGAAATGGGTGTTAATCCCTATAGTGACGTTTTGACACTTGAAAAGTACAGAGAGCTTTTTGGCTATGAAAAGCATCGTTTCACAGGTGTTGACTACGTTGAGTTTTATGAAACACTTATTCGTGCTGAGGGTGCTGATTGCGAAATTATTTTTGCAAATGACCCAAGAGCAGTTCTTCCTTATACAAAGAATGTTTTGACTTGCGATATTCACACAAGACACAGAAGCAAGAGATTGCTTAAGGCTGCAGGTGCTGAAATTGTTTATGGACTTGATGATATTTTGTCCGAAAGTGTAAACGGAAGCGGTTACAACGAGCATTATGGTCTTCTTGGCTCTAATAAGGCAACTGACGAGCAGGTTAAACTCTTCCCAAGAGATTGTCAGGTTGTTGTTGAGGACATTCAGAAGAGATTGTTTGATGCAACAGGCAAGCACGTTGAAGTAATGGTTTACGGTGACGGCGCGTTTAAAGATCCCGTAGGTAAGATTTGGGAGCTTGCTGACCCAGTTGTTTCTCCCGCATATACTGACGGACTTGAGGGTACACCCAACGAGCTTAAACTCAAATATCTTGCAGATAACGATTTTGCAGATCTTTCCGGCGATGCGCTTAAGGAAGCAATTAAGGAGAGAATTGTTCAAAAGGACGGAAACCTTGTTGGTAAGATGGCTTCTGAAGGAACAACACCTCGTCAGCTCACAGACCTTATCGGTTCACTTTGCGACCTCACATCCGGTTCGGGTGATAAGGGAACACCCATCGTTTGGATTCAGGGATATTTTGATAACTATACTACTGAATAATAACACATCATACACTTGATGATATATAAAAACACCTTCCGCAAATAAATGCGGAAGGTGTTTTTTGATGTTTTTGGAGATTAATAGCTAAAATTTCAAAATATTGACTGTGACGATTTATCTGTTGTTCTGGTTGTTGCTATTGTTCTTATTGTTGTTGTTGTTGTTCTTATTGTTGTTATTGTTGTTATTGTTGTTATTGTTGTTATTGTTGTTATTGTTGTTATTGTTGTTATTGTTATTCTTATTGTTGTTGTTGTTGTTGTTGCTGTTGTTCTGGTAATTGTTGTTTTGGTAATTGTTGTTCATAAAATTTTCTCCTTTAAAATTGATTGCGAGTATAGTTTTGACTGTTTTCATACAAACTATACATGAAAAAAATTTTTAGTGGGGAGAGAATTACGTGCTTTTAATACAAAATGGTTTGGTTTTTACAATGGAAACAAAAAAAGAAAGTTATGCTGATGTGCTAATCGACAAGGGGAAAATTATTAGGATAGCAGGAAATATAACGCCCACCGAAAAAATGAAAGTTATTGATGCATCAGGGCTTCGCGTATATCCGGGTTTTATCGATGCACATAGTCATATAGGAATCGCAGAAGAAAAGAAAAGTAATCAAGGCGATCAAAGTAATGAGGGCACTAATCCAATCACTCCGTGCGTTCGTGCCATTGACTCTATCAATCCAATGGACAGCGCATTTCACAATGCTTTGGCTGTTGGCATAACGGGTGTAATGGTAGGTCCTGGTAGTGCAAATCCAATTGGAGGGCAGTTTGCTTTCATTAAAACACACGGCAGACGGATTGACGATATGATAGTTCTTGCTCCTGCAGCTATAAAAATTGCCTTTGGAGAAAATCCGATGAACAATTACGGAACAAATGGAAATATACCTTCCACTCGTATGGGTATTGCATCATTGATTAGGGAAGAACTGACGAGAGCAAAGCAGTATTTTAGTGGTAATAATGGTAATCAGGAAGCATTTTGTATGGAATGTTACCGTGATCTGTTTGAAAAAAAGATACCTTTGAAGGCGCATGTGCATCGAGCAGATGATATTTTCACGGCAATTCGAATAGCTGATGAATTTTCTTTAGGACTTACGCTAGATCATTGTACCGAGGGGCATTTGATTGCTGAGGAGATTGCCAAAAGTGGATATCCTGCTATCGTAGGGCCTTCTCTTGCATCGCGAAGTAAGGACGAGGTTAGTCTTTCAGATTTCAAAACTGCGGGTATATTACAAAAATCGGGAGTTACAGTGGCGCTGACAACGGATCATCCGGTGTCAAGGATTCAATGTCTACCAATCTGCGCAGGTCTTGCTGTTAAGGAGGGTATGAGTAAGTGGGGAGCACTGCGAGCGATTACGATAGATGCCGCGCGCATTTGCCGAGTGGATCACCGATTGGGTAGTTTGAAAGAGGGAAAGGATGCCGACATTGTCATATATGAGGGTGATCCTTTAGAAATCGCTTCATCGGTAAAATATACCATCGTCAACGGCGAAATCGCGTGGCAAAAAAGCCAAAGCGAGAGATAGGGATTATCAACAGTAGATTTTTGTGAGCTTAATTATATCGCAAATATCCGCAGATGGACTTGTTCATCTGCGGATTTTGTGTTATAATGTATTTGGTGGTGATGATTATGGAAGAAAAATTACCGAAAAGGAAGAATGTTCGATTAAAAGAATATGACTATAATGGCGCAGGGGTATATTTTTTGACAATATGTACAAACAAACGCCGCAAAATATTATCCAACATTGTAGGGGTCGGCGTCCCCGACGACCCGTGCGTTGAATTGACTATATATGGACGGATAGTCGATAAATATATTAATCAATTAAATAACCATTATGAAAATATATCAGTTGAACAATATGTTATCATGCCTAATCACATACATTTGATTTTGTTTGTGCGGGATGGCGGGTCGTCGAGGACGCCGACCCCTACGAACAAACCAAATTCGATAGTGCCTGCATTTGTTTCGACATTTAAGAGATTTTGTAATAAAGAAATTGGAGAAAACATTTGGCAACGATATTATTATGACCACATAATCCGCGACAATGACGATTACGAAGAAATATCGAAATATATTTACGAAAACCCACTCAAATGGCAATTTGATGAATTATATTGCGACGAGCAATAAAAGGAGGCGTGCACCAATGAAATACGAAAAATCGTGTGGAGCAGTGGTTTTCACAAGGATTGATGATAAAATTAAATATTTATTGGTTTCAAATTTACAAGGCGTTTTTGGTTTTCCCAAAGGACATATTGAGGGAAATGAAACCGAAGAGGAAACGGCATTAAGGGAGGTCTATGAAGAAACTAACTTAAAGGTCAAACTGATTGGCGATTTCAAAACAACGGATGAACACCTTATTCCTTCAAAGAAAGATACCGTTAAGCAAATAGTATATTTTCTTGGTGAATTTGATAATTCAGAAAAAATAATTTTTCAAAAATCGGAATTATCAGGTGTTCGATTGGTTGCTTATGAGGAAGCAATCGAGCTTTTTCAATTTGAATCGTCCAAAAGAATACTTACAGAAGCAAATAAATATTTAGAAAAATACAAATAAAGGAACGGACTTTTGTCCGTTCCTTTTGTACTATTCTAATTCCTCATAAATCTCCATAAGGCGCTCTTCAAGGGCGTCTTTTTTGGCTGTGAGTTCAGCGGCTTTTTTGTAGTCCGTTGCGGCATCACCGTAGAGGGCTTCTTCAATTTCTTCAAGCTCTTGCTCGATTTTTTCTTGCTCTTTTTTGAGGTTTTCTATGCGCTTTTGCTCTTTACGGGCGTCTGCTGCCTGCTTTTTGCGCGCCATAAAATCCTCTTTTTGTGCGGTGGGAGCTTTTTCGCTCTCAACGGAAAGGGAAGCAATCGTGTGCGCATTTTTATGGTTGGTAAACTCTGCAAAGGCATTTCCAACGTTGAACACGGGATAGTCGATGAAATCAGCTCCCGTTGTGCGCTCGTTGTCAATCTCAATAATTCTCGTTGCGAGCTTGTTTACAAGATAACGGTCATGGCTGACGATTAGTATCGTTCCACCAAACTCGTCAAGGGCAGATTCCAGCGCCTCTCGTGACATAATATCAAGGTGGTTGGTCGGCTCGTCGAGAATGAGCAAATTCATAGGCGAAAGAATAAGTTTTGCGAGTGTCAATCTTGCTCTTTCACCACCCGAAAGGACGGAAACTGTCTTTTCGCAATCCTCTTGTGTGAAACGGAAACGAGCAAGTGCGCTTCTTATCTCAAATTCTCTCTTGTCAGGGTATGCGTTCCAAAGCTCGTCGAGAACTGTATTTGACTCGGTCAAATTTTGGTTTTGCTGGTCGAAATAGGCGATTTCAACATTGTATCCAGCCTCAATCACACCCGAAGTGAGTTCGCTCTCGCCAACTAGCATTTTTAAAAGGGTTGATTTTCCGCATCCGTTTTTGCCTATGATGAAAACTCTCTCTCCGCGGCGAATGAGAAAGTCCATATTTTCAAAAAGCTTTTTTGAGCCAAAGAATTTTGAAAGTCCCGCAACTCTTAAAACCTCGTTTCCACTTTGCAGGGATTGAGTGAATTTGATTTTTACGGGCTTTGGTGCTTCTTTAGGGCGTTCGAGCTTGACCATTTTATCAAGCATCTTTTGGCGGCTCTCTGCAGCGATGATGTTTCGCTCACGATTCCACGCGCGTTGCTGCGCAATATATGCCTCTTGTCTTGCAATCTCGCGTTGCTGATTGATATAGTGCTTTTCAGCAATCTCACGGTCAATCTCACGTTGTTTCATACTCTGCGTATAGTTTCCGTTATATAGTTTTGCCTCGCCGTGTTCCATAGCAAGAGTTTTGTTTGTAACTTGGTCAAGGAAATAACGGTCGTGCGAGATGATAATTACACATTTTTTGTAATTCTTTATGTAATTTTCAAGTACTTGAACAGTTTCAATGTCAAGGTGATTAGTCGGCTCGTCAAGAAGTAACAAGTCAGGCTCACGGCAGAGCTGTTTCGACAAGGCAAGACGTGTTCTTTGACCACCAGAAAGCAAATCAACGTCAAGTGAGAGGGCGCGTTCTTCAAAGCCCATTTTAAGAAGGATTGATGCACAACGGCTCTTGTAGTCAAGTCCTCCAAGATTTGTAAATTTGGTATATAAATCGTGATATTCTTCACTTAAACGAATATGTTCGTTCGCATTGTGCTCTTTTGCCATTTTTTCTTCAAGAATGGCTAATTTTTCTTCCATACGGAGAAGCTCGGGGAAGGCGGCATACATCTGCTCAAGTGCGGTTCTGCCAACGAGATTTGACACTTCAAATGCACAATCCTGCGTCAAAATTCCAATGGTTTTGTTTTTAGCAATAAATACGTTGCCACTTGTTGCGTCCGTTTCACCAAGAATTATCTTGAATAGTGTTGACTTGCCACACCCATTAGTACCAATGATGCCAAGCTTGTCATTTTCTTCAAGCGCAAAGCTAATTTTCTTAAATAAGTCCCTTGCACCGAACGACATTGACAACTCATTTACAGTAATTGCAAGCATTTGATTTTCCCCTTTCTAAAAAAATAAAAAATATTGTAAAACCCCTTGACAAAAGGGATATTGTGATATATAATTTAAATAAAGAACATTTGTTCGCAATTTCTCTCCGAAAGAGATGATTAAATCCATCTCGACCATTATACAACATTTTGATTAAAATTTCAAGTGAAAATGGCAAAGGAGTGATAAATATTTGTAAAATATGCGGACAATATATCTGTCCTTCGTCTTGTCCTGAGTTTGACGGGTTCGTTGCAGGAATTGGCGATTCACTTGGCGAGTGCGAAATTTGTTTGGAACGCGCCTATGAGGATGATGGACATTATATTAAAAACGGAAAAATTCTGTGTCATGATTGTGCAGAGGATCTGATCTCCCAAGAGCTTCTCGAATTTCTTGATTGCGCAGATATAAAAGAATTTTTTGATATGCTTCTTTAGGGAAGCATTTTAAAAGCCCTCAACAGCGAACAAATGTTCATAATGGCTATTAAAAGCTAAATTGGGATTTATGGGGGAGTTAGAAAAAGTTAGTTTGTGTTTGGAACGGGAGGCGAAACGCCTCCCCTACAATGTATAATATTGTCTATTCGTAGGGGAGGGGTTTCCCCTCCCGCAATTTAAATTCAAACTATCTCCCCCTATAAATCAAAAT